>NZ_CP048829.1:2177500-2332500 GCF_019355395.1 Chordicoccus furentiruminis | reverse complement strand
GACGCCTTGTCAAGAGCGAATTTATTTTTATTCGTCCGGCGTGCTTCCCGGCCTCCCGGCCGTCAGAGCCGTCCGCTCGGAGCGAACGGTTGCTATACTACCATGAAGGACAGGGCGCGTCAAGTGCATTTTTTAAAAATCCGGAAGCGTCTCCTTCCCCGCGATCTGATCCGCTTCGCTTGCCGACGTCCTTCCCCCGATGTAGAATCAGGTTACAGCCAAAACGAAGTCGAAAGGAGAACGCCATGCGCAAATCAGGAAAGTCTCCGCTGCTCCGCAGCTTCGGGTACGCGTTCACCGGAATCGGCCGCACAATCCGGGACGAACGCAACATGAAAATCCATCTGGTCTTCACCGCCCTCGTCATCATCGGCGGGATCGTGCTCCGCATTTCACGGGCTGAGTGGATCGTCTGCCTGATCCTGTTCGGACTGGTGATGGGACTCGAGCTGGTGAACACCGCTGTGGAAGCGGCCGTTGACCTCGTAACCGAAGAGAAAAAGCCGCTGGCCGGCAAGGCGAAGGACGCCGCGGCAGGTGCCGTGCTCGCCGCGGCGATCGCGGCCGCCGTGATCGGGCTGATCATCTTCATCCCGAGAATCGCGCTCTTTTTCTCCTGACACGCCGTCCGCAATCCTCCGTCAGCGTTCCGCAATCTCACGGACAATCCGGAGGATCTGCTTCCGGTCGAGCGGCTTCGTGATGTAATCGTTCATGCCGCAGGACCGCGCTTTCATCATCGACGCGTCAAAAACATCCGCCGTCATCGCCACGATCGGGATCGACCCGGAGAGCGCCCGTATCTCCTGCGCCGCCTCGTAGCCGCTCTTGACCGGCATCTGAAGATCCATGAAGACCGCGTCATAGTAGTCCGGCGGCGATGCCCGGAAGAGATCGACGGCCTCCTGACCGTCCTTCGCGCAGACGACAAGCAGCCCCATCAGGCTGAAGAGGCCGACGGCCACTTCCCGATTGAGCTCATTGTCCTCCGCGAGAAGAATCCTCATCCCCGCGTACCGCCGTTCATCCGTCTCTTCTCCGGGCAGCCGTCCGGCCCGTCCGGTCTCGCCCCGGTCAATACCGAGCAGAATCGTCACCATGAAAACCGTGCCGGCGCTCTCATGGCTTTCCACCGTGATGTCGCCGCCCATCTGACGCGCCAGCGTCCTCGAGATCGCCAGCCCGAGCCCTGTCCCCGTCCCGTATTTGCCGGGATTCCGGTTCTCCTGCACGAACGGCTGGAAAATCCGCTTCTGAAACTCCTCGCTCATCCCGCAGCCGGTGTCACTGATCAGGAATGTCATCCGGAGCCGTCCGTGAATCACACTCTGCTGTACCTGCATCGTCACCGTTCCGCCGGCATCCGTGAACTTAACCGCGTTGTTGAGCAGATTGATGAGGATCTGCTGGATTCGGAGCCGGTCGCAGATCGCGTTCCCGATGACGAGCCCGTTGTCGTCGATCAGCAGATGAACGCCCTTCGCATCCGCCAGCGGACGAATGATGAGATCGACCGCCTGGAAGAGATCGGAGAGGTTCGCATTCTCCTCGACCAGCCGGAACTGGCCGCCTTCAATCTTGTTGATGTCGAGCACGTCGTTGATGATCCCGAGCAGATACTGGCCGGACGAATTGATTTTATGAAGATACTCGACCGCCGTGTCAAGATCGGTGGTCTGCATTCCCAGCGAAGAAAGCCCGATTACCGCGTTCATCGGCGTGCGCAGTTCATGGCTCATCCGGGAGACGAACTGCGTCATATTCCGGTTGGCCGCGCGTTCGCTGTCAAGCGCCTTCTTCAGCTCATGGTCCAGCCGCTCAATCTCCCGGCGCCGCGCGTAGTCCTCCGTCACATCGATGAAGCTTCCGACGAAGCCGATGATCGTCTGCCCGTCGTAAATCGGCGCCTTGGTCGCCAGAATATCCCGTACCTTTCCGCGGATCATGCATGTGCCATGCACCAGCATCGTGCTCTCGCCCTGCAGGACCCGAAGCTCGTCCCGCCGGAACGGCTCCGGATCCGGATGCCAGCCCATATCCTCATCCGTCTTGCCGATCAGTTCCTTCTCGGACTCAAAGCCGTAGAAATCGAGAAACGCCTGATTGACGCCGACGAACCGCCGCTCCGTATCCTTCCAGAAAATGCAGTCCCTCGTCTGACCCAGCACTTCTCTGAAAAGAAGCTGGTTCATCCTTGACTGGACGCGCTCGCCCTGTGCGATATGGCCCGTGAGGTCAAGGCTCATGATGTAAACCAGCGTATCCGGCGTATCGGGAGACAGGTCAGGAAACGGAATCGCGTCCTCCGGTCTCGCCGGAACGCCGGGTCTCACCTGCTGCGTCCGGACGGAACGGATCGCTCCCTTGTATTTCCGGTAGGCATTGCGGTCGTCTTTCCGGATCCTCACGCTGAAGTCGCAGAGGAATTCCGGTTTCGCGACGGAACGGCGGATCGTATCCAGTATCAGCTCAAGATCGTCTTCGTAGACGAACCGGGAAAACCGGCGAAGCTGCCTCACGAAAGAAGACTCGTCCATCTGGATGGACTTCAGGAACAGATCGGTTGCGAGCAGGCACTCGCCGAATGATCCGCGCACGCGAAGCACTACCATGTATTCCGGAAGCATACGCAGCGCGTTCTTTTCTTCTTCCGTGAACACGCACGCCGCGCCCGATCCTTCTTCGCTCAAAGCCGTCCGATGATTGTCCGTTTTCATACAGGAAGCACCTCCCCGCCGCTGTTGTCTGATGATTCCGATACCGTTAGTGTAGCACGGTTGGGAAGGGCATGAAACAGCCACTTGACGTAAGACCGGCTTCTTTCCGTTTGCCTCGCGCCACCGGAACTGATATAGTGAAACGGGGGTAAATCTTACATCATGGCAGACCTGAGAAACAAAAACGCGATGACGCACGGAACGATCTGGAAGGAAATTCTTCTCTTTTTCTTTCCGATCCTCATCGGCGCGTTCTTTCAGCAGCTCTACAACACAGTGGACGCGGTGATCGTCGGGCACGCGGCGGGGAAAGCCGCGCTGGCCTCGGTCGGCGGCTCGTCCGGACAGATTCTGAATTTCGTCTTCTCCTTTTTCATGAGTCTTTCCGCCGGCGCGACCGTCATCATCGCCCAGTTCTTCGGGGCGGGCGATACCGCCAAGGTGGACGACGCGCTTCACACGGCCTACGCCTTCTCTCTCTCCGGAGGACTCGTGCTGGGAGCTGTCTGCTGCGCGCTCGCCGGTCCCCTGCTGCGTCTGCTCCGGACACCGTCCGATCTGATGGACTCCTCTCTCATCTACACCCGGGTGCTCTTCGCCGGGCTCGTGCTCACGCTGATCTACAACATGGGGTCCGGCATTCTCCGCGCCGTCGGCGACTCGAAGAAGCCGCTCTACATTCTGATCGTCTGCTGCGTGATGAACATCGTGCTCGATCTCTTTTTCGTCATGGTGCTCAGAATGGGCGTGCTCGGCGCGGCTGTCGCCACGGATATCTCGCAGGCGGTCAGCGCAGTGCTCGTGACCTGGCTGCTGATGAAAAAAACGCGGGGCATGCGTCTTTCGCTCAGGAGGCTCCATATCACACGGAGGATCCTCGGGAAAATCCTCGCGATCGGACTGCCCACCGCGCTTGCTGACAGCATGTTCGGCGTATCGAATATGATCCTGCAGACCGCGATCAACCGGATGGGCATCGACTGCGTCGCGGCGTGGACCGCCTACGGCAAGCTGGACGCGATCTGGT
Organism: Chordicoccus furentiruminis; assembly: GCF_019355395.1. Taxonomy (GTDB): domain Bacteria; phylum Bacillota; class Clostridia; order Lachnospirales; family Lachnospiraceae; genus Chordicoccus; species Chordicoccus furentiruminis. Next base: position 2,328,756 of record NZ_CP048829.1, on the reverse strand, counting down.
GGATGATCAACAATGCGTTCTCGACCTCGATCATCACCTTCGTCGGCCAGAATTTCGGCGCAGGCCTTCCCCATCGGATCCGCCGCGGCACACGGACGGTGCTTGCAATGGAAACGGCGGCGGGCATCGGTATGTCAGCCTTCGTGCTGCTCTTCGGCAGGACGCTCCTCCGGCTGTTCACGGACGACCCCGGCGTCATCGCGGTCGGCGTCCGGATGATGCGCGTGATCGCGCCCTTCTACTGGGTCTTCGCGGTTTTCGAGATTCTCTCGGCGACCCTCCGGGCGGAAAGCTGCGTGATCATCTCGACCGTCACCAATCTGATCGGCGTCTGCCTCTACCGCGTCGTCTGGGTCCGGCTGATCGTGCCGGACGGCTCCGTCGAGCAGCTGCTGGCCTGCTACCCGATCAGCTGGATCGTGATCTCCGTTTTTATGGCCTTTTACTACCTCATCCGCCAGAAGCAGATCCTGGCGGCGCAGATTCCGCGGAGGGCGGAAACGGGCTCGCGCAGATAAGCCCGCCGCAGCCGCCGGACTCATGCCATCCGGAAAAAAGCGGGCCGAAGCCCGCTTTTTTCCAGCGCCGCGCGCTCTTTCTCAGCAGTTCCCGACATAGACATATCTGAGGACGCGCCCCGCCTCCTCCGCGAGACGGTACACGGTTGAAACCGGCGTGGCGCCGCGGTCCGTCATCCGGAAGCGCGGGAAGAACCTCGTCACATGAAGCGGGATTTCCTTCCCCCGTCCTCCGTCAAGGCCCGCGACCCATCCGGCCAGCGCGCGCATTTCCTCCACGGAATCATTCATCCCCGGCACGATCAGCGCCGTCAGTTCCAGGTGTGTGCCGGCCGCCGCAGCCGTCTCGATGAACGCTTTGACCATCGGGAGGCTGCCGCCAAGCACGTTCCCGTAGGTTTCCTCCCGGAAGCTCTTGATGTCGATGTTCATGGCGTCGATCCACGGCAAAAGCTCATGAAGCACATCCGGTGACGCCGTCCCGTTGGAAACCAGCACATTCTTCATCCCTGCCTCATGAACAAGGCGGGCTGTGTCGCGCACAAATTCATACCCGACCAGCGGCTCGTTGTAGGTGTACGCCACCCCGATATTGCCCTGCGTACGGAGCGCCTCCGCCTCCCGGCAAAGCGCCGCAGGTGTCATGCTGATCAGCGGAATCCGCCGGATCCGGCCCTCCGGGTCCCGGAAACGTGCCTCCGTCTCCCGGAAATCAGAACCGTCCCTTTCCCGCACAGCCCTGGAAATTTCCGCGTTCTGGCAGAACGGGCAGAACAGATTGCAGCCGAAGCACCCCGCTGAAAGGATCCGGCTTCCCGGGAAAAAACGGCGCAGCGGCTTCTTCTCGATAGGATCCAGCGCCAGCGCCGTCAGAAGACCGTAACCGGCCGGGACGACCCGTCCGTCGCGGCAGACACGCGCGCCGCAGGCGCCCGTCCCGCCTTCCTCCAGCCGGCAGCGCCGGAAGCAGACCTCGCAGCGCACGGCTTTTTCATTTTCCACCACAGCGCTCACCTCCGTCATCTGTGCCGGACCACCTCAAACCGCTCAAGCGTCACCGCTTCGCCCTCCCCGATGCCGGCCTTTCTCTTCGCGATGGCGATCTGACGCTCCGGCGTATCGACACCTTCCAGATCCGGCAGCAGAAGGCCCCGCCGCTCTCCGGCCGTTACGACGACGCCGTACCGCTCCGGATCCAGCTCCCGGACGGAGGATACCGGCTCCGTCGCGCCGAGAACATCCACGCTGATCTCCAGCCGGTCCAGCTCGCCGCGGCGAACCGGCGAAAACCGCGGGTCACGCGAAGCCGCAGAGAGGGCATTTTCCGCGATTTCTGCGGCGACCGAAGGCCGCGTCGGCGAAATCGTGCCGATACAGCCTCTCAGCTGCCCCTCCTCGTGGAGCGAGACAAAGACACCGGCCCGGCGGCCGGTCATCTCCTCCGGCAGTCCGTCCGGCAGAGAGATCCGTCTGTGATGAAGCACGTAAGCCTCCACCGCTGCCCGCGCGAGCCGCACATACGGGTCCTCCGACGCCCGCTCGTTCTTCCGCCGCTCCGCCTCCTTCTCTTCCCACTTTTTGAGGAAATGCCGCTCCGGATCCGGACCCGTCACCCGGAAGGCCGCGACGCCGTAGCCCACTCCCAGCTCGCCGGTGTGGCTCAGCACGCGGCACTCCGCCGCGCACCCGTCCAGCGCGCCGGCCATGATGCAGAAGCTCCGGTGCCCGCACTCCGCCGCCTTCTCGAGAAACGCCTCATCGTAGTCGAGAAACCGGCCGAACCGCCCTTCGGCCGCGTCCTTCAGAATCAGTTCATCGTACACCGGCCCCGCCGGGTCGAAGCCGTAAGGCCCGTCGGCCTGCATCTTATGCGAGAGATCCCCGCTGGCGATGAAGACCACGCGCCGATCAAGCGCATCCGCCGTCTCCGCGATCAGCTGTCCGAACCGGTAATGGTCCGCCAGCGACAGCCCCGAAAGGCCCACGCGCACGAGCCGATAATCCGTATACGCCTGATTGATGAAGTACAGCGGAACGATCGTGCCGTGATCAAGCGACGAATCCCGCTCCCCCATCGTGCCCGCGGGAAAATGCAGCCGCTCCGCCTTCTCCTCCAGAAGAGCCGTGAACGCCTCGTCATACGACGCGTCGATCCGGACGCCTCCGGCCCGGAAGCGTCCGAGATCCCCCGACGCGCGCCGTCCCGGCGAAACATGAAAGTAATCCGCGTACATCACACTGTGCGGTGAGGAGAGCACGATCGTCTCCGGCGCCAGCTCCCGGACAAAATCCGCCGCCTTCCGGTAAGCTGCCGTTGTCTCCGCGATTCTTCTCTCCTCTCCGCGTCCCACCTCCGGCACGATCACCGGCGGATGGGGAACCATACATGCGCCAACCACTGACATACCGCGTCACCTCCTGAACACGATCCGGCAGCCGTATACATGTTCTCTTTCAGAGAAAGCGCAGGCTGACGTACCAAACGCCAGCCTGCGCCCTGTCATTTTATGCCGTACATTGCAACCGGTAAACCCAGAAGACAAGTCTTCCGTTCCTGTACTTCGGGATAAAGCAGGCATAGCCCGGCCCCCAGCCTGCTCCCTCCCGGCTGAACCCGGCCCGCCTCAGCTTCGATTCTGTCACCGCCTTTGAATCGCCGATCACGACGCCATAGTAACGGAGCAGCCGATTCCCGCGATTGGCCGCGTAGAACACATTACTCGGATAGTAAGACGCGTCTTTGTTCGCGCCGACGACCACGTTCTGCCCGGTATAATAAAAAGTCGGATAAGAAGCGTTTCTTCTCCTGCTCAGCCCAAGAAGAACGGCCATCGAATTTCCGCCGTTTGATGCCCAATAGTGGCAGTTCTTAAGGTCATACGGCCCGGCCTTGCGGTATGCATTCCGCATAGAACCCGGAGCCCCGCTCCCCTTCTTTCTGAGCTGGACCTGCATCGCCTCGAGCCGAAAGGCGTAACCGGATGTGCCGGCCGGAGCTCCATTCTTCGCCCAGCCAAGCCATCCGAAATGCTGGGCATACACTCTGTAATAGACATCATATCGGCCCTTGATGCCGCCGATCAGCCTGATCCTGACGGCTTCCATCCGAAGAGATCGGCCGGTGGTGCCGCTCACCTTGCCCGCACTGCGCCAGCCCTGCCAGCCTGACCGCTGAACGCACGTGCTATACTGAACAGACCCTCCGAACGAATTATTCTTCAGGCGAACCTTCACCGCCTCCAGCCGCAGAGCGCGCCCAGTTGAGCCGCCGGTTCTTCCATCACAGACCTCTTTCTGCCACCCCTGACGCTGAAGATGCGTCTGATATGAGATCGACGGAGACCCGCCCGCCATGACCGTCATCGGCAGCACGGTCAGCATAATCACAAGCGAAAGCAAAACAGCAGTGCATTTCCTGAACATGGTGTACCCTCCTCTCATGTGTCGGCTTAGGGATCGTCGTCTGATCGGCCGTCATGGTTGGCTCAGTTCCCCTTAGCAAGTCCCCTCAAGACCTTGCCATACCGCTGCGGCTCCTCAAGCCATCCATATCCTCCATTTTTCACTATGCACTTATAGCGAACCGTTCCCGGGCCGATGTAAACCTGCGTGACCTTCACCTTCTGTCCTGGATGGACGATTCGTCCGATCTGGCATGTCGTGGCCCGTCTGTAGAGCCGGAGCGTTCTTGAAGCGGGATAATACCAATCCTTGTTCAGATAGTGAGCAGTGTCACCTCTGTTTTTCGTGACCGAGACATACCGGTTCTTCAGCTTCAGCCGGCCTCCCCGGTCACATGCGCTCACGTTCACGCACAGCGGACCGAGGGCATTCGAATAGATCTGGTATTCGAATGTGATCGTATTTCCGGACGCGCTGATATGAAAAGGAACTTCAAACCTCGGGAATCTGGAGTACTGCCGGACATCAAATTCGTTACGGAACCGCTTGCCCGTATAGGAGTAGACGCCGAACAAATCCCCGGTGCAGTCATCTCCTGCCCCCATAATACAAAGGAAAAAACGTCCGTTCGCAAGCCGAACCGTACACAAATCCAGCCCTAATATCTGCCCTTTTGACCTCAGCGTCATCTGCTGTCCGTTTATGGAAAGATAAACGCACGTCCCGGACCAGTTTCCGTACCTCGCTACGATCCAGTCCTGCCGCCCGTCTCCCGTCACATCGTAGCGGATCCGAGAGACGCTTGCATCTTCCAGCTCCCATAAAGGCAGGTTTGTGACTCTCGCACGAGCCGCCCGTGCCTCCACCGGCGTCAAAGCCATTTCCACACAAGTGATCATCATCACCAGCGCGCTCACAACACGTAAAATCAGTCTTCTCATCTTCATGGCATACCCCTCCTCTGCCCTGTTTCAAATCATGTCTTCATGATGAACGACCTGCCTGCTGATTCATTGCCGCGTGTTTCCGTCATCCCTCCATCCGCAACTGAGCAGCCAGCAGGAGATACTCAATTCCAGCTTCGTTCAATTGAAATATAGCTCGAATCAGGCTGTTTGACAACCAGACTGCCTATATCAAAATCCGCTTCAATGCTGTCCGCAAAGTTGCCTCCGGATCCTGACATCCAATCCGATTCAGACAGGGGCATTACCCCTTCGATACACTTACCTTCACGGCAGCGGCTTTCCCGTCCTGAGCGTAGAAATACACACTCGTCGTCCCGCTACTCAAGGCCTTGAACGCGCCTTTATCATCCATTGAAAGAATGTGACCATCGGAAGCTTCCGCAGCAAGAGGCCGAATTGACTCCTCCGAATAATCTCCATCTGCATCTTCGATCTCCGCTGTCAGAATAAAAGGGCTCTTCGGGCGTACCTGTGGGTAAAATCCGTGGCAGAAATGCCCGTTAAGCCCCTCCATTGTTAGTTTTCTGGCTCCGCTATCGGCCTGTTCGGTAAAGGAACCTTAATATTCGAGCAGACAAGCATGATCATATCGATCATACTCTCCACATCTCGGAAGCCAAATGCTCTCCGGATGATCAATTTGATTTTGTTGTTGGTCGACTCGATTCTGGCATTGCTCATCTTCAATCGAATCGTATTGAGGATGTGCTCTTCATGCCGGCGGATCTTGTGACCAAGCTCCTTGAATTCATCGATGCGGCTGTGGGTGGCTCTCCAGAAGAACCTGTCCAGTTCTTCCTTTGCCTCATCCGCATCGTCCATATGAAGAATGAGCCTCAACTGCTCTTTCAGCAGGTACCCACGATACAGACGTTTATTGCTGACCGCGATTTCAGCCAGCTGCGTTTCCTGCTTGTTGGTCAGGTGTTCCGGTGCTTTCCCTAATGCGTAAGCAGAGCCCTTTATTTCAGCCGCTTTCTCCTCCGCCTTATGGACGGCAATGGAATCCTTATCCTTCAAAGCTCCGCGACCGCGCTTGCGCTTAACGGTCTTCTTGAGCTCCTTGAGTTCCTGATGGGCATCGCGCCACGCTTCCTTGCGAAGAGCATCAAGTGCTTCGTTTGCCCACTCTACAACGTGGAAGGAATCAACGCAGCGTGCACAGTTCGGAAGGTATTCTTCAATGCACTGGTCGATCCATCTGGCACCGTCACCGGTAACAACCTTTATGGATGCCCTCTGCTCTGGAGTAAGGCTTTCCAGAAACTTGGAAAAGATCTCTTTTCCGTGCTTGTTGCTTGCCCAGACAACCGTATTGGTATCGTGGTTCACTATGACGGTAATGTACTTGTGACCCTTACGATAGCTTGTCTCATCGATTCCGATGTTGACAAGGTTGTCCAGCCGTTTACCTGGATCAGGCTCAATGTATTTGCGGACTCTTGTGATGCAGCGGGCAACGGTCTTCCAGTCGATCCGGAGGTACTCGGCTACGGCGCTGCGGCTGAGATTCTCAGCCATCCAGGTGGCAGTCAGATCAAAGCTCTTGGTGAATCCGGAATCGTGGAACGCCCATGGAACGGCAGCAACCAGAACGCCGTGCTTCGGACATCTGATCCGCTGGGTATACGCATTGATGTACACCAGGATGCCGGCAAAGTCGAGGGCTCTCCAGGACCGGATAATACTGGATCTGTCATAGACAGAGCAATGTCGGCCGCAGATCGGACAGCGGTCAGACTCCCGATTTTTGGGACGCATACGGACTGTGAGCTTCTTTACTCCATGTGCATCAACAGAAAAATCGGCGCCTTGAACAACTGCACCCTTGACGTCAAGGATGTTCTTCAATAATGTATTAGCTGAGGTCATTGGAATCTCCGTTCTGTATTTCTTCGACAGCTATACATTACGAGAGTCCGATGACCTTTTCAATTGTTATCTTGAATTATTCACCGCAAGGCGGTGATTGCGACTAAAAGTCGCATGGTTACTATGGTTACACAGCTTTCCTGCTTTCACTTGAAAAGTGAATAGAAAAAGGACCCTATTCTTGGTAAAATCAAGGTGTCGAATCAATCAATTACCAAGAGAAAGAGGTCCTCTATGACAATTCTAAACACCATTTCACTTGAAAGCAATAAGCAAATCAAAATAAATTTTGACGGCGGCGACCTTTCCTCTGACGGCGGATTGCTTCTGATCAAAGAATTCGCCTCAAAGATCGGCCTGACAAAGCTTGTAAAACAGCTTTTTAAGACCAACGATCATACGAACTGCCGCATTCACACGGACCCTGATAACCTGATGCAGATGGTCTATCAGATCATAGCTGCTTATTTCGAAGATGATTGTGCCGATGAACTGACAAACGATCCAGTACTGACCGCAATCCTTGATAAAGATATACTTGCTTCACAGCCTACACTGTCCCGTTTCTGGAACCGCATGGATGAAGATACGCTCGCTCAGTTGGCGATGATCCAGTCAAAAATGAGAGATGTTGTTTATTCCAGTAAAATGCCAGAGTTTATGCTGTTTGATCTGGACTCCACCCTACTGAACACATATGGCGGCCAGGAAGGTGAAGGCTTCAACTTTCATTATCAAGCCCACGGCTATCACCCGCTGCTTTGCTGCGATGGGCTGACCGGAGATCTGCTGAAATCGGAGCTGCGTGATGGTACACAGTATTGCAGCAAGGATGCCGATCAGTTCATGATTCCACTGATGCAGGAGTACAGGATAAAATATCCATCATTGCCCTTGTATCTGCGTGGTGACAGCGGTTTTGCCTCGCCGGAACTGTATAAAGCCTGTGAAGAAAACGACTGCAAGTATGCGATCCGCCTGAAACAGAACTCGACATTAATCAAGTATGCATCCGATGCGGATGAAGACCTTTACCGGGCTACTCGTGAAAACCAGGTTGATTACGCTGTGGAATACGGCGAGTTTGAATATCAGGCCGGCAGTTGGCCTCATCCGAGAAGGGTTGTCTTTAAGATTGAGAAACCCTATAACCAGATGGTCCATCTGTATACCTTTATCGTCACAACGATGGAAACAGCTCCATATCAGGTCATTAAGTTTTACTGTGGCCGGGGCAAGATGGAGAACTTCATCAAAGAAGGAAAATCTGGGTTCGATTTCTCTTCTGTGAGCAGTCGTTCCAAGGTGGTCAATGCAAACCGCCTGCAAGTACATGCTCTTGCCTATAACCTGTTCAATTGGTTTCGACGACTGGTATTACCCGCAGGCATGAGAAAGCAGCGGATCAATACCGTTCGTTTGAAGTTGCTGAAGATCGCCGCGAAAGCGGTTCATTCAGCAAGATATATCATATTCAAGCTGTGCAGCAGCTGCCCTTACAAGAAAGAGTTTAATGAAACGCTCTTAAATATCAGGCAGCTACAACCACTGCTGGAATAAGCAGTAATTCGTGAACCTTGACAATCTCAAACGCAACCACTCATAAACAAGGGGATAATTTGCCCTTTTTGTGGATAACTCTCTGCTTTTGCGAATGAGATGCCATCATCAAACAATTATCTGACGAGATTTCCAGTTGGAATCTAACGTCATGAATAATTCAGGGTTATTATGGTAGGCAGAGGCTATTTCCTACCCACACATGTGCACGAAGCCTCATTTTTTTCCGAATATCGCCCTCACGTCCACCGTGAAACAAGACACCTTGCGGCATAACTACCGCACAGCGCCCCTTTCCGGGACGCATCGACTTGTACATATGCTGTAGCCACGCAAAGTCAGCATTTGAATCAGTGGGGCTACCCCAAATGTTACGTCCCCACTGATCATTCTCGAAAATCTCTGCCCCCCAGTGATCCAATCCAAACGGGGGATTCGCAAGAACACAGTCAAACTGTTGAAGCTGACCATTATGAATGAAAACCGGTTTTCGTAAAGTGTCTTCGCGAACAATCTTAAATTCCTTAGCTCCGTGAAGGAAGAGATTCATTCTCGCAATAGCCGAGGTGGAAAGATTTTTTTCCTGACCATAAATCTTGCCATATGAAGCCTTTTCGTCATCCATATTGCGAATGGCTTCAATAAGCATGCCTCCAGTTCCACATGCCGGATCATAAACAGACTCACCTGACTTGGGATTCAGTAATTGAACCATAAGCTTAACAATTGAGCGCGGTGTATAGAATTCTCCTGCGTTCTTTTTGCTCATATCCGCAAATTTCTTGATTAGATACTCATAAGCATCGCCCATTACATCGGCGGAATAATTTTTATTTCCGACCGGCATAGATGACATATGCTCGATAAGGTTCTTCAATCGTTCATCATCCAGTTTTGTCTTATCAGTCCAGTTAGCATCATCAAAAGAAGAGAATAGGCCAGCCATTGTATCTGGGTTAGCATGTTCGATACCCATCATAGCGTCTACAATAGCTTTACCAACATCTTCGCTGGTATTCCTCACATCATTCCAATGGCAACCCTTCGGAATCACAAAAGTGTGTAATTCTTCTTCTGGATAGAATGCGATGTCATCACCATACTGTTCTTCATTCTCAGCCGTCTCTTCATCATAGACATCGGATATGCGTTTAAAAAACAGAATCGGGATAACGTACGACTTATAGTCGTCCTGGTCTATAGGACCACGCAAAATATTGCACGCCTCAAATAAATGATTGAAGAGTGCGTTACTTGTGATTTTCTTCCAATACTCAGTAGTGCGATCTGCTAGGTCTGATTCTTTTATTGCTTCAAGTACGATATCTTCCCTGGATAATGCTTCGGTATTTTTGCTCACATCTTTCATAGGCTTGTGTTTTGTTCTCTTAAGTCCTGATTTCGTTTCCTTTTCAGAGATGAATCCAAATTTGTCCTCAAAATCGGTTAATATTTTAATTTGGTCCCCATCCAAAAAAGTAAGCCCGTGCTTACGGAGCGCTGCGGGAATCCCATAATAGGCTTCTGCAACGCTGCCGGCAATGGCAGCAATCGTGTCGCTGTCTCCGCCAATTGAGATGGCATTTCTGATAGTATCTTCATAATCCGTGGATTCAAAAAATGCCTCTAATGCTTGCGGAACAGAGCCTTGGCAACTCACATCAAACGTGTATGTTGGCCTAATATCATCCAACTTAAACGTGATATGATAATAATTGGCGTTGATATAGTCTTGGATTTCCAGAAGGTTACTTCCATGAAGAGCCATATAAATAGCAACGGTAACAGCCTCTGCACCCTTGATCCCTTCAGCGTGATTATGCGTGACTTCCGTCACGATACGCGCAAGAAGCTTAGCCTCATCCATAGAAGAGGCGACATATGCACACGGACTTACCCGCATAGCCGCCCCATTACCGTAACTGTTATAAGGCTTAGGAGAATCGCTGAGTAGCCACTTATGAAAATTTCCGCCGTAACCAGCATGCGGATATTTTCTGCCTAGCGTCTGCATCCATTTAATGGTTTTGTCTGTAAGAACGCGATAATCATCCTTGCTTTCAAGAAGAGCCTTAGCAACAGCCAGTGTCATGATGCTGTCATCCGTCGGTTCACATCTATAAGTCAGAAGGTCAAACTCTTTGCTCTTGATGTTATTCCACTCAAACCGGGAACCAGCAATATCGCCTATAATGGCTCCTAACATTTACTCCGCCTCCTGTTTCATTTTTATATAACGCCCTGTCTTTATTCTTTCATCACGAGGCTTTTCAGCATCTTCCGGGATTGCCCAGTAAGATCCGATCTTTATTGCTCCTGGTATTCTTCCTGAAATACAAAGATCATTGATTCTTCTTCCTGAAACATTCCATTTGACTGAAGTTTGTTTTATAGACAAATACTTCATTTGAATTCTCCAATAATGGCGGTTTTATGCGGTATTTACATTATGCGCGAAACCTAGAAGGATATCAATATAAACTCTTGTTCCATCTCAATGGTGAGAGATATTTCTGACACCAAAACATAATACTACTATATTGGCAAGCAATGATAAGAGGCGCCGCTACCGCTCGCTCTTATCGATTCTGCTTGTTGGGAATTCCCAAACCCTTTGATCATTTCCTTTCGGAAATGGCTGCGCGTTCTATCGGTGCTCCGCACCTCAGAACACTAAAAAAGAGGCACACATGGTACTGCATCTGGCAGTCCTGTGTGCCTCCTAAAGACTATCTATTTCCCAATATTCAGATTTGAAGTGCTCTGTCCACGCAAGTGTACAGCTATGATCATGAATCATTACTGTGCGAAAAGCATGGCTGTAGAAACTACTCCATCCTTTATCTCTACTCCAAGGAACATACCCGAGTCCTTCCGTTCGTCGAGGAGTTCCGCAAATTCATCCTTTGAAACCGTAACAGTGCTCTCTTCTCCACCCTTCTGGTATACTGTGTTATCGTCAACTATAAAAATGTGCTTCAGGTCGGAAGAGATATAAATCGAATCCTGGTCCATGGAATTTCTGTAATCCATGGAGCCACATGCGATAAGCTCGTTTCCTTCCAGTGAAGCCTCATAAACAACTCTGTAGAAGGTGCCATACTCATTTGTCGTGTCAATCTTATCCCTCTCAGTGGATAAAAGAAACGAGCTCATAAATCCGTCTGCTGTCTCATATTCCGCTGGAGCAGATGCGCTGTTCTCTGGTGGAGTCGGAGTATCCTGCTGACCGGGATCCACTAGGTAATCCCTCACATTGAATGTCTCTCCGGTTCTCTGCTCGTCATCAATAATTCCGGGCACCAGCTCAGTAACATATGTATCCCCTGTGACAGAGTCAATATAATATCGTGTCTGTGCCGCAGTATATGAGCGATACAAAACAACTATTTCACCATCTTCGTTTGTTGACACATCCCAATACTCACTGAATCCCTCAGTGTTAATCTCATCAGAAAAGTCTGGGATAGTTGCCTTACAATAGTTAATAACTGCCGCATATGCCTGATCTTCAGAAATGCTATCCGCTCCATTATCTAAAGTCGTATCTGCCTCTAACTCACTTGAGATGTTTTCAGTCGTATTATCTGAAGCTGCATCTGGCACAACGGGATTCACTTCCTGGTCTTCGATCGAAGGAACAACAGTGTTTTGTTCGACATCATCCAAAGCCTCCACCGACTCAGACACATGCTCTGTTTCTTCCTTATTTCCACAAGAAGCTATAGGCATTGCCATGCACAAGGTTATTGCAATTATGATAATTCTACTTCTCATTTACATGTTTCTCCTTCCAAGAATGCATCATTAATGTTGGCTCTTCGGGCGTACCTGTGGGTAAAATCCGTGGCAGAAATGCCCGTTAAGCCCCTCCATTGTTAGTTTTCTGGCTCCGCTATCGGCCTGTTCGGTAAAGGAACCTTAATATTCGAGCAGACAAGCATGATCATATCGATCATACTCTCCACATCTCGGAAGCCAAATGCTCTCCGGATGATCAATTTGATTTTGTTGTTGGTCGACTCGATTCTGGCATTGCTCATCTTCAATCGAATCGTATTGAGGATGTGCTCTTCATGCCGGCGGATCTTGTGACCAAGCTCCTTGAATTCATCGATGCGGCTGTGGGTGGCTCTCCAGAAGAACCTGTCCAGTTCTTCCTTTGCCTCATCCGCATCGTCCATATGAAGAATGAGCCTCAACTGCTCTTTCAGCAGGTACCCACGATACAGACGTTTATTGCTGACCGCGATTTCAGCCAGCTGCGTTTCCTGCTTGTTGGTCAGGTGTTCCGGTGCTTTCCCTAATGCGTAAGCAGAGCCCTTTATTTCAGCCGCTTTCTCCTCCGCCTTATGGACGGCAATGGAATCCTTATCCTTCAAAGCTCCGCGACCGCGCTTGCGCTTAACGGTCTTCTTGAGCTCCTTGAGTTCCTGATGGGCATCGCGCCACGCTTCCTTGCGAAGAGCATCAAGTGCTTCGTTTGCCCACTCTACAACGTGGAAGGAATCAACGCAGCGTGCACAGTTCGGAAGGTATTCTTCAATGCACTGGTCGATCCATCTGGCACCGTCACCGGTAACAACCTTTATGGATGCCCTCTGCTCTGGAGTAAGGCTTTCCAGAAACTTGGAAAAGATCTCTTTTCCGTGCTTGTTGCTTGCCCAGACAACCGTATTGGTATCGTGGTTCACTATGACGGTAATGTACTTGTGACCCTTACGATAGCTTGTCTCATCGATTCCGATGTTGACAAGGTTGTCCAGCCGTTTACCTGGATCAGGCTCAATGTATTTGCGGACTCTTGTGATGCAGCGGGCAACGGTCTTCCAGTCGATCCGGAGGTACTCGGCTACGGCGCTGCGGCTGAGATTCTCAGCCATCCAGGTGGCAGTCAGATCAAAGCTCTTGGTGAATCCGGAATCGTGGAACGCCCATGGAACGGCAGCAACCAGAACGCCGTGCTTCGGACATCTGATCCGCTGGGTATACGCATTGATGTACACCAGGATGCCGGCAAAGTCGAGGGCTCTCCAGGACCGGATAATACTGGATCTGTCATAGACAGAGCAATGTCGGCCGCAGATCGGACAGCGGTCAGACTCCCGATTTTTGGGACGCATACGGACTGTGAGCTTCTTTACTCCATGTGCATCAACAGAAAAATCGGCGCCTTGAACAACTGCACCCTTGACGTCAAGGATGTTCTTCAATAATGTATTAGCTGAGGTCATTGGAATCTCCGTTCTGTATTTCTTCGACAGCTATACATTACGAGAGTCCGATGACCTTTTCAATTGTTATTATGGTAGGCAGAGGCTATTTCCTACCCACACATGTGCACGAAGCCTCATGTTGTTCGTTGTTTTGCTGTATTATGCTGTATATTATACTACATATTCATCCGATTGCATTATTGTCAATTGATTTTTTCACTAATAGCCAATGACTAATGCGCTGTTTTCTTCCCTCATCCCGGCGTTTCCATAAAAGGGCGGCGGCGCCGGAGTCCCGCTCCGGCGCCGCCGCCCGTCTTTCATGCCCTATTCATATAGTCTGAGTCCCATCCAGCCGGAACGCGTCACTCCACATCGCGGAGCGCATCGATTCCTTCCTCGCCGGTGCGGATCTTGACGACTTTATGGACGTTGTAGACGAAGATCTTGCCGTCTCCGATGTGGCCGGTGTACAGCGCCTTCTTGGCCGTCTCGATCACCTTGTCGACCGGGATCTGGCCGACGATCACCTCAATCTTCACCTTCGGGAGCAGCGTCGAGTCGACCACGGCGCCGCGGTAGCGCTCCGTCGTGCCCTTCTGGATGCCGCAGCCCATCACCTGGGTCATCGTCATGCCGCTGACGCCGAGCTCGTTGAGCGCCTTCTTGAGGGAGTCAAATTTGGAGAGCCGGCAGATAATCGAAACCTTGTGAATCCCTGCATCCAGCTCCGGAACGACTTCCGGCTCGCGGACAACCTTGACAGCCGCCTGCTTCTGGGTGTCGGACGCCTTCTCGTACACATCCTCGCCCAGATCCGTGTTCTCGTTGGGATCGAGGCCGATATCGGTCACATCCGTGATCGCGAAGCCGGAATAAGCGGAAGCGAGGCCATGCTCATGAAGATCGAGGCCGTCGATCTCGACCTGAGCCGGCACACGGAGGCCGACTGCCTTGTCGATGATCGCAAACGCGATCCGCATCACGATCAGCACATACGCCGCCACCGCCACGACACCGAGCGCCTGCACGCCGAGCTGACGCGCGCCGCCTCCGTAGAAGAGGCCCTTGCCGACGCCGTCCGCTCCGGTGGAGAAGAGACCGACCGCGATCGTGCCCCACATGCCGTTCACCATATGGACGGACACGGCGCCGACAGGATCGTCGATCTTCGCGACATGATCGAAGAACTCGACGCTCAGCACCACGATGATGCCGGACACAAGGCCGATGAAGAACGCGCCGACCGGACTGACGCAGTCGCATCCGGCCGTAATCGCTACAAGGCCCGCCAGAGAAGCGTTGAAGGTCATCGAGACATCCGGCTTTCCGTAGCGGAACCATGTGAAGATCATCGTGGTCAGCGTCGCCACCGCCGCGGCAAGGTTCGTGTTCATGAACGCGAGAGACGCAGTGTTCGCGGCGTCCGCCCCGTCCATCGCGACGGTCGAGCCGCCGTTGAATCCGAACCAGCAGAACCAGAGCACGAAGACGCCGAGCGCCATCGCCGTCAGGTTGTGGCCCGGAATCGCGCGCGCCTTGCCGTCCTTCGAATACTTGCCGATTCTCGGTCCGAGAAGCGCCGCTCCGAGGCAGGCGATCAGGCCGCCGACCATATGGACGCAGGTGCTGCCGGCGAAATCATGGAACGAGAGCTGAGAGAGCCAGCCGCCGCCCCAGATCCAGTGGCCGCTGATCGGATAGACGATGAGGGAAATCACCGCCGAATAGATGCAGTAAGCCTTGAAATTGGTGCGCTCAGCCATCGAGCCGGAGACGATCGTGGCCGCCGTCGCACAGAACACGGTCTGGAAAATCACGTAGCACCAGAGCGGCATCGTCTGCGGCACCACGCTGTTCGACGCGGTGTACGTCCCCCTGATCAGCGGATCCAGATGCCCGATGACGGGGCCCGTCCCGTTGAACATCAGTCCGAAGCCGATCAGCCAGAAGCAGGGTGTGCCGATGCAGAAATCCATCAGATTCTTCATGAGGATATTGCCGGTATTCTTGGCACGCGTAAGCCCCGCCTCGCAGAGCGCGAAGCCGGCCTGCATGAAGTACACGAGCGCGGCACAGAGCAATACCCATGTGACGGTGTTGACATTGATCTTCATATTCTCCCCTCCCGTTTCCGTGAGCGGCGCCGGCCGTCAGTCTTCTTTCATGTCTCTCCTTTTCGTCCGCCGCCCGTCCGTTTTTGCTCCGGGCCGTCCGCTCCGCTTCCGGTCATCGGGCCCTGTCACAAAACAAGGGAGAGCAGGCACGTTCCCCGAAAAGAACGTCCTTGCTCTCCCTCGTATGGTGTCAGTCTATGGGCAAGAGTCGGATCTGTCAATCGCCGTCCGGTTCATGTACGGATTTCGTACACGTGCTCAGCCGGATGTATATCTTCTGATACAAAACGCAGTCTTTTCTTCCGTGAGCACGCCGTCATCCGGATCCTCCGGATGGAAATGCAGCCGCCGGACCGTTCCGTCAGAAATCCAGCCGGTACTCGCCGTCTCCCAGCGCCGCGACGCTCCCTGAAAACAGCGTGCGCGCGGCCTCCGCCAGCCAGAGCGTGTCCTTTGAGCCCGCGGTTTCATAGGCGGAATGCATCGCCAGCTGCGCCAGTCCCACATCCACCGTGCTCAGTGCGACCTGAAGGCTGCTTAAGTTCCCGAGCGTCGAGCCGCCCGGCTGATCGGAGCGGTTGGCGAAGGTCTGGTACGGAACCCCGGCCGCCCGGCAGATCTTCCGGAAGACAGCCCCGGACACCGCATCCGTCGTGTACTTCTGGTTGGCGCTGTACTTGATCACGACGCCGCCGTTGATCACCGGCCGGTTGGTCGGATCCGCCTTCTCCTCGTGGTTCGGGTGGACGCTGTGGGCGTTGTCCGCACTCACCATGAAGCTGGAGCGAAGCGCCCGGATCTGGTCCTCCCCGGTCATGCCGGACGCCGAAGCGATCCGGTCCAGAACGTCGCGGAGAAAGGTTGACGCCGCACCCTGCTTCGTTCCGCTTCCCACCTCCTCGTTGTCGAAGACGGCGTGCACGGCGACACTTTCCGAAGGGAGCGCCGCCAGAAAACCCTTCAGTGAGGCAAAAGCGCACTGAAGGTCGTCCAGCCGGCCGCTGGCGATGAACTCTCCGTCCGCGCCGAGCACGGTTCCGCGCATCCGGTTGTACAGCATCAGATCCATGTCGAGAATCGTATCCGCGTCGATCCCCAGCTCCCGGGCGGCCAGCTCCACCACGGTCCGTCCGTTCTCCGCCATCCCCAGCAGCGGCAGAAGATCCGTCTGGGGATTCCAGCGGTATCCGTCGTTGGCCTCCCGGTTCATATGGATCGCCAGAGAAGGGATGATCAGCAGGTCCCGGTCGATGTTCACCAGCCGGCTCTCCACGCCGCTTCCCGTATCCACCAGCACGCGGCCCGCAAGCGAAAGCGGCCGGTCGAGCCAGGTCGACAGGATCATGCCCCCGTAGCGCTCCACGTTCAGCTTCACGTACGCGCCGCTCTCCATCCCCGCCTTCGTCTTCACCCGGAACGCGGGCGAGTCGCAGTGGCTGGCCATAATCTGATAGCCCCGGAAGGGCCTCTCCGGCATCCGGAACGCGATCAGCGCGGAGCCGTTGCGCGTCACGTAATAGCCCCTGCCCGGTTCCGGATGCCATCTCTCGCATTCCTTCAGCTCCCGGAAGCCCGCCTCCGCCAGCATCCGCTTCATATTGTCCACGGCAAAAAACGCGTTCGGCGATCGGTCAAGAAAGTCGATCAGCTCCGCGCTGATTCTGTCTGTTTTCTGATCCATATCACTCGCCTCACTGATTCTTTACGCCCAGCACGAGGATCATCTGCGCCTCCCCGTGATAGAAATGCACTTCATCGAAGCCGGCCTCAAACATCTTCTGCACCAGCTCGCCCGGCCGGTAGATCCGGAACGTGCCCGGGATCTTCGGCCACTGATTGTTGTCCGGATCACAGCCCTCGCAGATCACCGCGAGTTCGCCGCCCGGCTTCAGCGTCCGCCGGATCCCGGCGAACGCCGCCGTCACATCCGGCCAGAAATAGACCGTCTCCACCGCGGTCACAAGATCGAAGGTACCGTCGGCGTAAGGGAGATGCTGCACGTCGCCCCTCTGCACTGTGAGCCGCCGTCCCAGCTCGTCCCGGTTCAGCCGTCCGGTCTCCTCGACGCTGGCTTCCATGTAATCGATCCCGTCAATCTCGCTTCGCGGAGCGAGCGCAAGCAGCTCCGCGATCGTCGCGCCTCCGCCGCAGCCGACGTCGAGGATCCGTTCCTTGTCGGCCAGTTTCATATGGGAAAAGGCGAAGGCCCGCAGCGGCGCGTGCTCCCGGTTCATCCGGGTCAGCATCGCGTGTCCCGGCGCGCCCTCCGGCGAACCGGGGTTCGCCCCCTGCTCCATCAGCCGTTGTTCCTCTTCTGTCATCGTCTGTTCTCCTTATCCGGCCGGATGCCGGCCCGATCGGTCCGCATCCGGCTCCCGTGCCGCTGTTGTTCCGCCTGTTCTTTTTCCGAGGCCGTCCGGACATAGAGCCGCCCCTTCCGTCTCCGGCCGGTTCCGCTCAGACCAGATGCAGCTCCCAGCGGTACGCACGGTACTCACCCATCTCAAGCGGTACCGGAAGACCGGCGTTCATCAGGCCGTCCGCCGGATAGCGGCGGCTGTCTGCTGCATTTTCATACACCGCGCCCTCCTGCAGACCGCGGATGCGGATATATGACACCGGACTGTTGCAGTGCGCCTCCAGCGTCACGGCGCAGACGAGCGCCTGCGTGCCGTCGCGGGAGACGAAGCACCACGCGGCCACCGGGTCGCGGAACGGATCAGTCAGCCGGAAGTAGCGTCCTTCTGCGATCAGAGACGCGCAGCGGTTCCGGTCGCTGATCTGCTGTCTGATTTCGGCCTTCTCCTCCTCCGTGAGACGGGCCGGGTCCAGCTCGTACCCGAAGGTGCCCGCCATCGCCACCAGACCCCGCACCGCAAGAGACGTCACGCGGCCGCACTGCTCGTTCGGCACGGCGGACACATGCGCGCCGACCGCCGAAACCGGATAGCCGAAGGATGTGCCGTACTGGATCCGGATCCGGTCGATGGCGTCCGTGTTGTCGCTGCACCAGATCTGCGGCGTATAGTACAGCATCCCCGCGTCAAAACGGCCTCCTCCTCCGCTGCAGCCTTCGATGAGCAGATCCGGGTACTCCGTATGCAATCTCTCCAGAAAACAGTACAGACCGAGGATATAATCGTAGAGGACGCGTCCCTGATCGTGTCCGCCCCGCGTGAAGACGTCCGCGATGCTGCGGTTGTAGTCCCACTTCAGATAATCGACACCCTGATCCACAATCCGGGCCGTCTGCTCATAGATTCCGTCGACCACCTCCGGCCTCGAAAAATCGAGTACGAGCTGATTCCGTCCGCGGACTGCCCGTCCGTCCGGCGCGGTCAGCGCCCAGTCCGGATGCGTGCGGAACAAAAGACTCTCCTCGCTGACCATCTCCGGCTCGAACCAGATCCCGAACTTCAGCCCCTCCGCGTGCACGTCGCGGATCAGGTCCGTAAGCGGGCCGCCGAGCTTCGTCTCGTTGACAGTCCAGTCCCCTAAAGCCCGGTTGTCATCGCACCGGCTGCCGAACCATCCGTCATCCAGAACCAGCAGGTCCACGCCCAGCCCGGCCGCGTTTTTCGCCAGTTCTCTCAGTTTTTCCCCGTTGAAGTCGAAGTAGCACGCCTCCCAGCTGTTGAGCAGCACCGGGCGCAAGGCGTCGCGGTACTTCCCGCGGCAGACGTGGCTCCGCACGCAGTCCATCAGATTCTGGGAGAGTGTCCCGAAGCCGTCCCCGCTGGCCGTCATGATCACCTGCGGCACAGTGAAGGCTTCGCCCGGAGCGAGCGGATAGTCGAGAAGATGCTCCGCCAGTCCCATCTGCATCCGGGTCGAGTTGTACTGGTCCGTCTCGGCCGACGCGTTGAAGCCGCCGCTGTAGACAAATTCCATCGCGCAGCAGAATCCGGCGGTCTCCGTCGTCTCCCGGTCCGCCAGAATCAGCAGCGGATTGTATTCATGAGAGGAGGTCCCGCGCCGGCTGCCGATCCGGAATTCCCCGTGTCCCAGCGGTGCGCGCTGCACATTCCGCTCCATGCCGTGCCGGCCGTAGAAGCTGATCACGTCATACCGGTCCCCGTGAAGATCGAGGCTTGCCGCCAGCGCCTTCTTTACTCTGAGTTCCTCCGTCCCCGTATTCCGGATCACCGCGCTCCGGGTGATGATATCCAACCCCGGCAGCACACCGTAGAGAAGGTCCACCGCGATCCCGCGCGATTCGTCCGCGAGACGCACGGTCAGCGTCTCGGCCTCCGCGCCGTCGGCATAGACAGCCGGCAGTCCCGGAAGAGCCGGCATTCCCTTGCCGAGCGTATACCCCTGATACCGGAGGTCACAGCCCGTGTAGCCGTCCGCGCCTTCCACGGTCAGCGCGGGCGACCGGTAGTCGCCGGTCCCGGTCTGGGGATATTCCTGCGGCAGCACATCCAGCGAGTAGCTCCGCTCATTGCCGACATCTCCGGGGTTGCCGGAAAAGCCCCGGTCATAATAGGTGAGAAGATAATCCATCTCGCCCTCCGCGCGGGGTCCGTAGTAAAGATGCAGCAGCGCGCCGTGCGCGTCCGCCATCATCTGGTAGGTCGTCTGCTTCGTCCGGATCGTGAAGATCCGCTTCTTCCCGTTGACTCCGACTGCCATATGTCTTCTCCTCCGAAATGGTGAAATGAGTCTGACGGAATCAGTATAGCACAGCCGGCCCTGCGGATGCATCGCGGGAAGAAGGATTCCTCAGGCGAGAAGGCGCGTCTTACGCTTTCCGGGCGCCGAACAGCCCCTTCTTCTCCCACGGAACGGACTCGGAGGACAGGTAGTGATACCCCGTCGCCTCAACTGTCTGCCCCAGCTCGGCCTCACCCGCCGGCTGGTCCGTCAGAAACGACGCCTCCTTCTTTCTGTGGGAAGCGCTCACCTTCCTCGCGTCCGGAAACGCTTTCCGGATCGCGTCGCAGATATGTGCCTCGCACATACCGCACGCCATGCCGTCAATTTTCACTGTGATTCTGTACATATCCCGCTCCTCTTTCTTTGTTCCGCGGCGTCTCCATTCCTGACGCTGCCCGTTCCAGTCCGGATCCGCGGCGTCTCCGTTTCCGGCGGCGTACCGTACTGATCCGGGTCCTCCATGTGCCGTCCGGTTGTTCAGCCGGCCGCTTCCCCGAGAATCCGTTCGAGGGAAGCGATTGAACTCGTGTGCGAGCGCACCACTGTCGTCGCGGAGGCCGTTTCCGCCAGCGCGTACTGCACCATCTTGTGCGATACCGTATGCGTGAAAAGAATCATCAGATCCGGCTTGCCGATCCGGTTCTTCATCCCGCTGCTGAACTTGCAGAACACCTTGGCGTCGCAGCCGTGCTTCCTGCAGAGTTCCTTGTACCGCCGCTCCATACATTCGTTGCCGCCGATAATGACTACGCTCATCTCTGTCCTCCTGCTGTTTTCGGATCGGAAGTTTGACTTCTCTAACCAATGAACTTTGAAACAGCTCCCGAATCGGGAGCTGTTCTGGAGTTATATGGATCTAACTATGATTAGTTTACTCTCTTCCCCGGCGGCTGTCAAGCCGCTCCAGGGTTCTGCAACCGCCGCTTATCTGGCCGCCTGAAGTTCCGGCTCGCCCGCCTCTCCGGCCCGGACCGCGATATCCGCCTCCGCCTCGGAATCCGCCTCCCGGTCGATTGCCGTCACCGCCTCCGGCATAAAGGTGCGGTAGTATTCGTCATAGAGCCGCTCATACTCCGGCGTATGCCGCAGCTTGATATCATGCATATACCCCTCGCCCTGCGTCGCCTTGGCCGAGCGGAGCACAATGGCCGCGATGTTCTGGCTGTGATCCGCGATCCGCCCGCAGCTGTAGAGCAGGTCGTTATAGATAAAGCCCTGTACCGCGCTGCAGATACCGGCTTCCAGACGTTCGACATGACGCTCCTTCAGCGAGGCGCAGATCACCGAGATGACGCCCTGCAGCGGCTCGATCTTCCGGGCCGTCTCCAGATCCTGTTTCCGGTAGGCGTTCACCGCGTCCATGTAGATCTCATGCACGGCGTCCAGCAGCTTCCGGAGCTCGACCTGGGCCTGTGAGGAGAACTGAAGACCCTTCTCATGCATTTCCTGACATGAGTTGGCAAAATTCGCCGCATGGTCCGCAAGCCGCTCGAATTCCCCGATGCCCTGCAGCATCACGGTTGCCTTCCGCTTGTCATCCTCCGAAAGATGCTGCGTCGTCGTCAGCTTCATGATGTAGCTTCCGATATGATCCTCGTAGGAATCGATCTTCTTCTCGTTCTTCTGGATATAGTCGTAATTCTGCTGGGTGAAGCCGTCCCGGAGCAGTTCCAGAGAAGCGTCCAGACCCTTGCGGGCCTTCTTCACCATCTTGTTCATCGCTTCCTCGCACTCCGCCACCGCGATGGAAGGCGTCGCCATCAGACGCTCGTCGAGGAAGAGCTCCTCTTCCTCCTCCGTGTCGCGGATCAGGAAATGCGCCAGACGGTCAAGCTGCTTCTGGAACGGGAACAGCAGCAGGATCGTCAGGATATTGAAGATCGTATGGCATACCGCAATGCCGACCGTATTCGCCGTCGCGTCCACAGCGACAAAGTGGAAAATGCCGTCCAGCAGAAGGAACACAAGCAGCCAGAAAATCGTGCCGATGATCTTGATGGAAACGTGCACCACCGCCACTCGCTTCGCCTTCCGGTTGACGCCGATCGCCGAGAGAATCGCGGTCATACAGGTGCCGATGTTGCAGCCCATGATGATGGGAATCGCAACGCCGTAGGAGATCAGTCCTGTCATCGACAGAGACTGCAGGATGCCGATGGACGCCGCAGAGCTCTGGATGATGCCCGTGATCACCGCGCCGACCAGCACGCCGATCAGCGGGTTGCGGAACGCGATCAGCAGATGCTGGAACCGCGGATCACCGGCCAGCGGGCTCATCGAGCTGCTCATCATGCTCATCCCGGTCATCAGGATCGCGAAGCCGACCAGAATCGATCCGAGATCCTTCCGCTTCTGGCGCCTGGACACCATCGCCAGCAGGATCCCGATGACGGCAAAGACCAGCGAGAAGTTCTCCGGCTTCAGCATCGCAAGCGCCGGGCTGCCCTTGTCGTTGATGCCGGTGAGCGACAGGATCCACGCCGTCAGCGTGGTGCCGATATCCGAGCCCATAATCACACTGATGGTCTGATGAAGTTCCATGATGCCGGAGTTCACGAACCCGACCAGCATCACAGTCGTGGCCGATGAGGACTGAATGGCGATGGTGATGATCGTGCCGACGAGAAAGCCTTTCCACGGCGCGTCCGTCGCTTTCTTGAGCATCTTTTCCAGCTTGCCGCCGGTCATCTTCTCGAGAGAGGCAGACATCAGCGTCATGCCGTACAGAAAGAACGCGAGGCCACCGAAAAGCTCCACAAAGTTAAGGATTGACAAATCTCATACTCCTTTCAGCTTACACCGGCCAGTTGCGGTGTATGGCGGCCTCTCCGCGCCGCCGGATATCTCGTCATCGTTCGAACCGGAAATACACCAGCAGCGCCGCTTCCGCGCGGTGAATCCAGACGGCCGGGTCATCCTCCGTGTCCGTCTCGACGGAAGCAATCTCATACCGTCCGTACTCATGGCCCGCTGCGGACGTCTTGCCACGCTCCGCGGCGGAGCCGTAATCGCCTCCCTGAAAACGCCCGACGGTCTCGATGACCGTCTGCATGTCCTGATCTCCTCCGAGAAACAGCTCCCGGACCCCGCATGAGAGATAAACCGGTTCGCCGTTCACATTGCCGTACAGCTTCGTCCCGAAGCCTTTTCTCCTGACTATCTCCTTCAGTTCGCTCAGTTTCATTCGCTTCTCCCCGCTGCCTTTACGCAGCCTTTACAGAATCTTTACCTGCATTATACACCAACTGTCCGTCCGCCCGCCACATCATTCATCGGAAGCGCGCCTCCGAAAGATCCGTGACGAACGGCCTTTCTTATTGTACACTGTCACGGAAAGAACTGTTATCTGGAAATGCACCCGGAGGCATCCATGTTACTATCCATCACGGACGGCACCGTCACGCGGGGTGGCCGGACCGTCCTCTCTCATTTCAGCTTCAGTATCCGCGGCACCGAAAAAGCCGCGATCGTCGGCCGCAACGGAGCCGGAAAAACCTCGCTTCTGGAAATCATCGCCGGACGACTGGATCTCGAAACCGATGACAGCCGGCCCTCATCCGGGCTGGTCTGGGCCCGCGCCTGCTCCACGGGACTGCTCTCGCAGCAGACCTCTCTCGATCCGGCGCAAACCGTAGGAGAGATGCTGGCGGAAGCGGCCCGGATGGGCCGTCCGGAGGACGAGCGCTTCGAGAAGGAAACGTTCGGACGAGAGGCGCAGTACAGCCGGATGCTGACAGCGATGGGATTTCATGTACGCGACAAAAGCCGCGCCTGCGGCACCTTCTCAGGAGGGGAGCAGGTCCGGCTTTCCCTGCTCCGGCTTATGCTGGAGGAGCCGGAGGTCCTGCTGCTGGACGAGCCCACCAATCATCTTGATCTGGCCGCCGTGGAATTTCTGGAGCGGTATCTGGCCGCCTACCCGCACGCGGTCGTCGCCGTCTCCCACGACCGTTTTTTCATCGACCGCTTCGCCGATGTCGTATGGGACGTCCGCGGGGGGCGGCTCTTCCGCTATCCGGGCAATTACACGGCATTCCGGGACGCCCGTACCGCGGAGTACCGGAAGCAGTACGAGGCGTGGCGGCGGCAGCAGGCGGAGATCGCCCGCGAAGAAGAGCTGATCGAGACGTTCCGTCACAAGCCGAAAAAAGCCGCCTTCGCGCGGGCCCGGAGGACGATGCTGGAGAGGATGCCGCGCGTCGAGCGCCCGGATCCACTCGAAGCGGCGATCCATACCGGCGGGCTGCTGCCGGAGAGGCCCGGCACCCGGTGGCCCGTCAGCTTCGATCATCTCCGGATCGGCTATGATCGGCCTCTGATGGAGCTGACGCTCCGGATCCGCCGGGGCGCAAAGCTCGGCATCATCGGACCGAACGGCGCGGGCAAATCCGCCCTTCTCCGAACCGTCGCCGGGCTTCTCCCGCCTCTGGGCGGACATCTGACGATGGGCGGGCATATCGATACGGCGTACTTTGACCAGATGACCGCAGCGTTCTCTGATCCCCGGACGGTACATGACTGGTTTCACGACCGTTCCCCGGTTCTGACGGAAAAGGAACTCCGGGAGAAGCTCGCCGGCTATCTGTTCCGCGGGCGCGATCTGTCGAAGCCGGTCTCAAGTCTCTCCGGAGGGGAGAAGTCCCGTCTCGCGCTGGCCGGCATTCTCGAGAGCCGGCCGAACCTCCTGCTGCTCGATGAACCGACCAACCATATGGATATTCCGGCCCGTGAGACGATGGAATCACTGTTCCGAAGCTATCGCGGCACGATGCTCATCGTCTCCCACGACCGGTATTTTCTGCAGCAGGTCGCGGATTCTCTGCTGATCCTTGAACCCGGTCAGCGCGAGGCTCTCTTCTATCCCTTTGGCTACGGGCATTACCGCAGGATGATGGATCAGAAAGCGGACGGACAGTCCCCCGCCGCCGCGCGTTCGCTGGAAAACCAGCGGCTGATCGATGGGCTGCGCGCCGTTCCGAAGGCGGAACATCCCCGGCTCAGACCCTTCTCCACCGAAGAGGAGACCCTCGACTGGCGGTTTGAGCTCAACCGCCGGGAACGGGAGAAGGCAGAGGCTGCCTTCATCCTTTTGGATGAAGCGTACCGGAAAGCGTACGCGAAGCGCTCAGGGCTTCCGACGGAAGAAGATGCAAATCGATCAGAGTTTCCTATAGAAAAAGCAGCGAAGCGCCCAGCGATTCCGTCGGAAAAAATCGCGGAAATGCCGGCTGCTCCCGTCCCATCGCTTTCGGACTGGCTCTTCTCCGATCCCGGAAGCCGGGCCGCTCTTGAGGAGCTGTCTCGCCGTCTGGAGGAAGCCGGCAGGAAGTGGACGGAGACGCTGCTGGATTGGTACGAGCTCTGGCTGGAAACCGCCCCGGGTGTTCCGTCAGCCGGACCGGAACCGCACGGCTGATGGGGTCCGCCGATCGGCCTTCTCCTGCGAAATTCCGCTCCGTGTCCGGAAAAAAGTAAAAAAAGCCGCCGCACAGAGCCGGGGCTGTGCGTAAGGCCACGGAATCTTGCGGAAGTCCGCGCCCTGCGGCAGCCCGGCGGCCCAATGCGGCAGCCTCTGTCCTGTATCAGAATCAGTCTTTCTTTTTGATCTGGCTTCGGAACGCGCTCAGCATCATCAGATCGGTGAATCCGTTCACCACGAAGGTGAAGCCCGCGATCACCAGCAGCAGATCCGCGACCGCGGACGGATGCAGCAGCACCACCACCCCGAGAACCAGCGAGAGGATCGCGAAAATCAGCGAGGCCGTCCAGAATGAATTGCGGAAGACGGAGCCGAGAAGACCCGCGATGTTCGCCGCGCTGCTCACAATCAGCACGAGTCCCATCAGCACCGGGAAAAGATCCACAATCACGCGCGGCGACGCGACGAAAATGAAGCCGATGATCAGGCAGACAACCGCCGAAGCCAGGATCCCCGGTTCCCTCGACTCTCTCTTCACCGCGTAGCGGATCACCTGCACCACGGCCGCCGCCACCATAACCCAGCCGAACAGCTTCACGATAAACGCCACAGCCGCGCCCCGTTCCGCGATCAGCACAGTACCAAAAACGATGCTGACAACCGCCATCACGATCTTGCTGTCAAGCAGTCTTCTGAACCATTCCTTCATAATGCCTCCTCTTCGCCGGGCAGCGGTCTGTTCCGCCGCATCCCGTAGTCACTGATCTGATTTCATTATATTCCGCGGCATGCATTCCGCAAGAAAAAGCTGATCGAAAAAGGCTCCGGCGGATTGTTGTCCGCCGAAGCCTTTCCCCGGAAACCGGCCGCTTCATCAGCCGACAATCGCGATGTACTTATTTGTATCGACTTTCTTCTGATCCTTCTTCGGAAGCGTGATCTTCAGTACGCCGTTCTCATACTGGGCCTTGATGTCGCTCTCGCTGTACACGTCGCCGATGTAGAAGGTTCTCTCAAGCGTCCCGCCGTAGCGTTCCTGACGAAGCAGCTTGCCGCTCTTCTTTTCCTTCTCGTCCTTATCCAGCGTCTTCTCCGCGTGGATGGTCAGATAACCGTCCTTCAGCGACAGCTTCAGTTCTTCCTTCTTAAAGCCCGGCAGTTCCACGTCCAGCTCATATCCGTTGTCATGTTCCCGGACGTCCGTTCTCATCATGCGGTCCGCGCGATGACCGAACACCGGATAACTGACGTTCCAGAAATCCCTGTCCATGTCATTCATCATGTCTTCCATCTCATTCATGCGATCATCGAACAAACTCGGTAAATACATCATATGTCATTCCTCCTCGTCTATTCAGATGTTGTACTGCTTGATAGCTGAAGCATCTGCGGGATGTCTTCTTTACCTTTCCGGCATCCCTTTTCTCTTTTCGATTATGTTTATACCACTAATTGTTAGCACTGTCAATAGTTGAGTGCTAATTATTTCAATTTTTTCTCGTCGCTGATTCTGCATGCCGCTTGTCCGCAGCGGCTCACTCCGCCTATAATAACAGAAGGACTATCTGTCCGCGTGGAGGGACGCACGATGAAGAAATCTTTTTCCTATGAAGAAGTTCCGCTGTTCGACCGGCTGACTGCATCCGAAATCCGGAAGGTTCTTCCCTGTATCGGCGGCTATCAGAAATCATTCCACAAGGGAGAAATCCTGATCCTCGATGAAGAGAATGTGCATCATATCGGCGTCGTT
The DNA here is from genome assembly GCF_019355395.1 of Chordicoccus furentiruminis. GTDB lineage: Bacteria > Bacillota > Clostridia > Lachnospirales > Lachnospiraceae > Chordicoccus > Chordicoccus furentiruminis. The sequence goes on along the minus strand of NZ_CP048829.1, from coordinate 2,301,275 downwards.
CTCTCCGGTTCCGTGCATATGGTCAAGGAGGACCTGCAGGGCAGCCGCTCGCTGCTGGCCTTCATGCAGCCCGGCGACCTCTTCGGAGAAACCTTTGCGGTCCAGTCCGACGCCGCCTCACGGGTCAGCTTCCTTGCCGGCGAGGAAACGACGGTCCTCTTCGCCGCGGTTTCCAAAGTAATTCACACCTGTCCGCATATGTGCCCGTTTCACATGCGGATCTCGGAGAACCTCTTCCATCTGCTCGGTCAGAAAAATCTTCGTCTGATCGAGAAGATCGAAATCTGCTCCCGTCCCACTCTGCGGGGGAAGCTGATGGCCTATCTCCGCATTCTTCAGGAGAAACAGCATTCGGATTATGTCGTCAGCCCGCTGACGCGCACCGCGCTCGCGGAATATCTCTGCTCGAACCGCAGCGCGATGACACGGGAGCTGGCCGCGATGCGGAATGACGGCCTGATCGACTACGACGGCAGCTGCTACCGGATTCTCCGGTAACAGCTGCCGCCGCTGAGTTGTAATCCGAGACGCCAGTTTGTAAGACGAGATGCTTATTTGTAAATTGAAAAGTACATATTTGTAAACGAAACGCCACTTTTGTACACCAGATGCCAGTTTTGCACACGAGATGCTTCGTTTGTACACGAGACGCAGTCTGTTCAGATCCGCTCTTTTCGTATATGATGATCTTGACAGGCATGCCAATAGGAGGTCGACTCCCTCTCGGTTTTTTTGTAATCGGAGAATCCACCCCTGCTTTGGCTAGTATGGGCTTGTGGTGTTGGCGGCTCTGTCGTGGTGTATTACTTGAGAAGAGAAGGCTTCAGAAGGATGTCTTCAGTTGCTACCGGAGTACACCTCAGAAGCTCTAATACCTCTTCTCCATAGTGAAAGCTGAACGTTTCGTATGGGCTGCGATCGTTCAGCTTTTTTCGTTTATAGGAATTGATGTGGTTCATCATCCGGGTCACGTCCTCCTGTGTCAGGTTGTCAAAACTGCTCCCCTTTGGGAGAACCCGACGGATCAATTCGTGGTTGACCTCGATTGCCCCTTTCTGGTAAGGACAGCCGGCATCACAGTAGTAGATGCTGGTTCGGCGTAATCCATAGCCGGGTACAGCGTAGTCCCGGTATTCGATTTTCTTTGGATTGGAGAATTCACTTCCATTGTCCGTTTTATCCTGAATTCGGCATAAAACGGACTATGCCGAAGAAAAAACTATGCCGAAGTTTTTCTTTGTTGCTTGAGTTTTCTTCGATGTCGAAAGATTCTTCGGCATAGTATTTTATACTTGAAGCATCAATTTCTAAGGAGGTGCTTCAAGATGGATATAGATACTGTCTGCATGTTACTTATCAATGCTTTGAAAGATGCCGGATATAATGATTCCACCATTTTTAATTACCAAGGTGCTGTACGAAGGTTTAAGACATTCTGCAAAGAACACAATGCTGCGGAGTATAACCATGAAATCGGCAAGCTTTATGCTGATTCTGTAATCAGTCCCAAAACCGGAAAGTTCAGTAAAGAGCGTTATCATCTTCAAGGCCGTTTTATCAGGCTTATTGACTCGTACATCAGGACCGGTCAGTTTGTTTTTACGACCACTTCAAGGTCAAGATTGCAACCGGAGAATGCGTATTATCGAAAAGTCTACACGGATTACTGTTTCTATCTAAAAGATGAGTATGAAAACGAGAACACTCGCCATTTTTATGAGTATGGAATGTATGCATTCCTTTCTTTCCTTGAGGGAAAAGAGGATGTGGTCCCATTAGAAGATCTCACAGCAGCTATCTTCCTTGACTACATAAAGAATTCTAAACCCGAACGGCAACGTGGAATTCTTTGTGAAATCAGGAAAATCTGCCGATACCTTGAGCGGGATGATCTGCTGGCGGCACTGTCAGGCATTCACGCCCTGCGACATCATCGAATCATCCCGGTTCTCGAAGCAGAGGAACAAGAGCGTATTAAATCTGTTACTGATGATGAAGCTACACCATTGCGTGACTCCGCCATGATCCTCCTGGGATTATCCACAGGTATCCGTGCATGCGATATAATCAAGCTTCGACTAACAGATATCGACTGGCGGAACGATACGATTTCATGGAGACAAAGCAAAACAGGAAATCTCGTTTGTGTTCCCTTAACACCGGCCGTGGGTAATGCGATTGCCCGATATCTGACCACGCAGCGTCCAAAGGCACCAAATGATTACCTGTTTGTGAGACTCATTGCTCCGTTTGATCCGCTTTCATGTCATTCATCCTGCTACATGATGGTCAAGCGTATTCTTGAGAAGGCAAGCGTATCTACTGATGACCGTATTCTCGGAATGCACATGCTCCGGCATAACGCTGCATCGACAATGGTCAGAAATGAAGTTCCTGTTGAGACGATCGCCGCCATACTTGGGCACTCGGATCCCGATACTACCGGAATCTATATCACAACTGACGAAAACCGGCTTAAAGAGTGCGTCCTTCCTTTTGATGGTATTTCAAGGGAGGTGCACACATGACGACTTTTGTTAGCAGGCTCGGCCCTTTAATATCTGACTTTCTGGATTACAAGCATGCTTTGGGTATTAAATATACATCAGCGTCCGTGTATCTTCGAGAATTAGACAGGTACAATGCCGCACACGGAGATCATCCCACCCTTATCAAAGAGGTCGTTGATGGATGGGCACTGGAACATGCAGAAAAATCAACTACCAGCGACAGAAGCTGGGTCTCACCGATCCGTGAATTCGGCAGATACCTTGTCAATACCGGCGATATCAGCGCATATGTATTGGATAATTCATTTATCATCCAACGCCATCGTCCGGAAGTTTACCTGATGACAGAGGCTGAAATCCATTGCTTTTTTAAAGAATGCGATCAGTACGTACTCAGAAAAAAAATCCCGGGCAGGGCATATGTCCTTCCAGCGCTATACCGTTTTATGTATTGCTGCGGCGTCAGATCAGCAGAAGCAAGACAGTTAAAGTGTCAGGATGTTCATCTGGATAAAAGCTATGTCGATATCCTGTGGGCTAAGGCACACCGTGACAGGCGACTTTTTTTATCAGAAGAACTGACGCAGTATCTTATAGATTATAATGCTGCCATACGCAAGGTATTCCCGGAAAGAGAATACTTTTTCCCTGGTGGGCGTGGAGAAATCTGTTCCAGTACTGCTTTATCTGCTAACTTTAGAAATATCTGGCTGTCAGCAGGCTTAAAAAGAGACGGCAAAGTCAAGCCTCGGGCTTATGATTTTCGGCATCACTTTGCATGCGCAAATATCATGCGTTGGGCGTCGGAAGGCAAAGACATCCACGCAATGCTCCCGTATCTGATGCGGTACATGGGGCATTCTTCATTGGAAAGCACTTATTACTACATACACCTGATACCAGATTTCTTTCCCCAATACCGTGGCATGACTGCCTCCACAGAAGAATTGATACCGGAGGTGGATGCCGATGAAGTATAAGAGGAAGAAAGATAAAGACTTCTGGCAGATGGCACGGGCATATCTTCATGATTTTATGCCTGCGGTACGCAACCAGTCGGACAAGTCTGTTGCAGCTTATAAACAGTCCCTGAATTCCTATCTATTATTTTTGGAAAGTGAGAAAAGATTAAGGGAAGATCAGGTGACATTTGAGGCATTCAACCGAAGTAATGTTAAGGACTTTGTTGAATGGCTCCGCGAAAAAAAGTACGCTCCCAAAACGATAAATTTGAAACTGACGGCAATCCGCTCTTTTCTTAAGTATTGTGCAGATGAGGATTTTGAACTCCGAGGTATTTACAATGATGTCTGCACAGTCAGAAAAATCAAGGAAGAGAAAAAGCCAATCGAATACCTGCAGCCGGAAGCGACAAAAGCGATACTGGCATCTTATGATACCAGGACGGCAAAACATCGCCGGAACCGTATGATCCTGATACTTCTTTACGATACTGGGGCAAGAGTACAGGAGCTATCCGATCTGTCGTTGGCATCTCTTCATCTGGATGTACCCCACCCATTTGTTACGCTGATCGGAAAGGGGCGCAAGACAAGAAATGTTCCGGTTATGGATAAAACAGTGGCTCACTTAAGAAAGTACCTTGAAGAATTCCATCCAGACTTGACGGAAGCACCGCTGTTCTATAGCCGACTTGATGGGAAGCCTCATCAGTTATCTACGGGCAGCATAAGCCTGATTTTAAAAGTGGCAGCGAATACAGCTCGCATTACTTGTCCGGAGGTCCCGGAAAACGTTCATTGTCATTTGATCCGTAAAACAAAAGCAATGGATCTATATCGCAATGGAGTGCCGCTTCCTTTTATCATGCAGCTGTTGGGTCATGAAAGTATGTCAACAACATCCGGCTTTTATGCGTTCGCAACGCTTGAAATGATGACAGAAGCAATGAATAAAGCCGCCCCGGCATTTGAGGATGACGAAAAAATCTGGAAGAAAGCTGCTATAAAGAAGCTGCTCTATTCTCTGGATTGACCCGAAATACTATGCCGAAGAATCTTTCGACATCGAAGAAAACTCAAGCAGCAAAGAAAAACTTCGGCATAGTTTTTTCTTCGGCATAGTCCGTTAAGATCACCGGGAACAGTCGGTTAAACAACTTTCCGCCGAGATGTCCATCAAGGTCTTCAAAAACTTCGATCACGGACCTGGATGTATTGGCATCACGAAGGAAAGCCAGCATTAAGGACGACTCCACGAAATGAATCGTGAGCAGGCATTTTCCTCCGGCGGTTCCGATCACGGAATCCATCTGGACGACAGCCGTATCAGGGTTCTTTTCCATAAATGACTCGAATTCCTTGTAGGAACGGCCAAGACGACAGCCCTTATCGACCTTGAATTCCGGTTTCTTACGGCGGGCTCTGAATCGAACCTTCCTGGGAAGATCGATGTTCCGCACTTCAAGAAGACAGTCATCGATATAGTTGTAGATTGTTTTCTCACTGCACATCAGCTCGTCCTGATGTGTGATATAGATCTCATGAATCGAATGCCCCTGCTTCACAAGTGGTGTGATGATCCGGTTCAGTCTGGCGATTTCCTCCTCGCTGGTCGACAGGCCGCTCCGAGACACGGAGATTACCTGATGAGATTTCAGATGAGCCTTCTCAGCGTCGTAGAAAGTCTTGAGCAGAGTACACTTATCAATCGTCGGACAGGCATTGCAGACATAAGGAACATGGACTCTGACTGCGCAAACCTCTTCAACGAAGTCCGGACAATGCTCATTGCAGCGGCATAAGCGGCAGTAGTTGTGGCCTCCGGTTCTCGTGCAGTCTTTTCCGCAGAGCAAAGGAGACTTGATCTTGCAGGACATCCGGTTCTTACAGGCATTAAACGAATATCCGGGCTTTCCGGTAGCGATCTCTACGGCATACTTTCGGACTTCTCTGGAGATTGTGGCCGGATCCTTATACATCTGGGCAGCGATCTTCTTGAAGGACATTCCCTCCTTCAGGAGTCTCTGCAGCATTAAGCGTTCTTCATAGGTAAAAAACTTTGCCATGATATCCTCCATATCCGGCCGCCAACTGGATGAGGATATCGCACAGAGAAAAGAGATGACAAGAAAAAGAGACCAGCCCTGGCTGATCTCTTTGCAAGCCGGGATGCAACCTCCCGGCAGGTATTCACTTAATCACTACTATGGCCTCTGGCCAGAACGAGAGGGGTTGCATCTCGTTTTACAGTTGAGGGTCAAGAACCATAATTGACAGCTTACACGCATCCCTCCTTACAAAAAGGAATCCATCCCGCCGCGCTATGCGTTGTCGGTTTGAATCGCTTTGTCAGACATAAAAAAGAGGCCGTCCCTCCTGATTATTTTCAATCGGAGAATCCGCCTCTTTATTCAGTGACATGATCTTCTCAGCGCAGCCGTCTTTTCTCGAACGGACGTCATGGCGTCTCATCATCAAAGGGATCCTTCATATCCTCCTGACTCCGGTATTCACCGGCTTCTGCCGCTTTTCTCACCGCCTCGCTCGCGGTGATGGTGATATGACCTTCCCGGAGCGCCCTTTCCATGTCAAACCGGGCGTGAAGCGCCTTCGCCCTCATCTCCTGTATCCGTGCCTCCTCCTGAAGCCGTGCCTGAATCTGTTCCTGCGCCTCTCGCTCCCTTATTTTCACCGCTTCCTTCTCATGGAGAGCCGCCATCACCCGGTTCTCTTCCGTCTCAAAGACCTGCGCGGCCGCAACCCCGGTCATCACGGCCAGCAAGGCCAGCACGTGATAATGATACCGGTTCTGGTTTTCCACCAGAAGGTGCAGCGCAGCCGTGGCAAGCAGCATAAGCTGGATCGTAAAAACCGCGTCAGGCTCTTTTTTCCAGCAATACAGAGCACAGAGGAGCGTCATGGCGAGGATCGTCAGATAGTAGAGATCGCTCCGGTCCATCATGCTGTAATAGAAAGATTTCCTCGCACTCGTCAGTTTTCCCTGCTGGTCCATGAACAGGATGTTCCATGAGGATCCGAAATCGTCGTTTCCCCACAGCACCTCAAATTTATGGACGAATAGATTCAGAAGCGACCTCGGATCCGATTTCAGTCTCTTCAGCGCAAGATCGCGGCAGGCAAGCTGCGCCTTCTCTGCCGACCCGGTCTTGTCGAGCGCAGCGTACATATAGTCCGCGTCATCCTGGTTCAACCCGCCGCAGCTCTCCTGATTGAGACCGACAAGCAGATTGTAGCCGAAAGAGGAAGAGCCGCCGGCCGGCTTCTCATTGACCGCATAGGCTACAGACGCGCTGAACAGTCTTGTGAAAAGCAGATAGACCAGAAGGAGGATCAGAATCATCTTCCATCCCCTGTCCACGGCCCGAACGCCGAGGGGCACGTCATTGGCCGGTCTGTCATGTATCTCCGGCCGGACCATGAGAAAAACCACGATCACAGATACCAGAAACAGCTGGGCCATCGGCCGGACGGCGCCTGTGACCGCGATGAGCAGTCCCAGAAGAGCGATTTCCCAGAACCGGGCAAATGTATGCTTCTTTTTGTATCCCGTATCCTTCATGATGATGACGAAAAGCCAGACGCAGACCATCAGAAGGAATGTAAAAAGATATTCGCTGGCGACAAAGTTGCTGAAAAGAATCATGGACGGCCAGAAATCGGCGATGGCGAGAGACACGAGACCCGCCTTCCGTCCCGCGATGAGCCGGGCTGTGCGCCAGCAGAAGAAAACCGTTCCGACCGCCAGCGCCACATTGAAATACAGCGCCGCCTTCACGGACACACCCGTAAAGCGGAACAGGATGGAAAGCACATACGGATACCCGTAGACATGCGGGAAAACCGCGATATAGTCACAGTATCCGGGTCCATCGGTCAGCAGCGTTCCTTTCAGGATAAGCTGCGCCACTTCATAGTAGGTCTTGTAATCGGATTCCGGCTTCATCGGCATGGTGCGCACATAATGAAGCCGGATCGCGAAGCCCGCGGCCAGAAGTGCAGCGGCCAGTCCTCCTTCCAGAACGGCCGCGGCCTTCGGGTGCGAGGCGAAGAAATGGGAAAGCTGGAGGCGCGCATAGATTTTCCCCGCGATAACCAGACCAAAAGCCAGCGCCAGCATCCCGATGATCCATTTCCCCTTGAGCAGGTACGGATACTCCTGCCCGTTACCGATCCGGTTCACGGCAAACGTCATGGCCAGAAAGAGTACGGCCATCAAAATGAACATGGCCAGCGTATAAAACCAGCTTCGTCTGATCTTCATAAGACTGTTTTCCTATCTTGGCTGCGGTATCTGTGCCGGTGCATTATTACTTGTCTTCGTCTCTTCTGTTTCTGCGGTAATGAACCAGCGTGATGATCACCCCGATGAACAGAATGAACATCGCCATAGATCCGATCAGCGTGAAGAGAATGGCGTTCTTGTTCTGCTTAACCTTCTCCTTCAGCGAAACCTGATCCGTCTCTTCATGTTTCAGGAACGTGTAGGATGAAGTATCACCGTCCGTATCGATCAGGAATGCGTCGCCGTTCATCGAGCGGTTGTTTTTCTGCAGACGGATGTAATTCTGAATGCTCTCAAGACCGGTTGTGTCCGCCGCGGAAACGGTCAGCACGGCCCGCTTATCCGCATAGGGCGACCGGATGATCTGCAGAATTCCGACCCGCTTCCCGTAATCCGACGAGACGAGCAGCTGGTCGTTGGAGTCAAATCCGCTGCCGTCGTCCAGAAAGCGGAAGGAAAGGTTCTGGTTCAGGCTCTGTATCAGCGAATTGTCCTGATACGTGCCGATGGCGATGATGTTGTTTCCGCTCTTGTCGTCTGCGGAGTCTTCCGTTCCGGCAGACGGATCATAATCCGACGCTTTTACGGTCTGGAAACTGCCGTAGGGGCTGATGGCGCTTCCCATCAGCGACATCACGGAGCCCGCCAGCTCCAGCTCCTCGCCGGTATACTTGTCCGGAAGGACCAGCGCCAGATCGTTGAACAGTCCCAGAGTCTGAAACGGATACGGCCGCAGCGCCAGCGAGTAATCCGTGCTCTGGCCTGCCGGAAGATACAGGGTTGAATCTCCGCTCACATAAGCCCACGGCATCTCATCGGTCCGCTTGGTGCAGTACAGATCCCTGATCTCCAGATCAAAGGCGATCCGGATGCTGCTGGCATATGTGCCGACAACGTCCGAGGGGATCGTGAAGGAGAAACTGTCTCCGTCCGCCTTCTCCTTCGTCAGCTTCTTCGAAGCGAGCGGCGTATCGCCCCAGTAGACCGTCAGCAGCGAGCGGTTAAAGTCAAGATTCTCGGAATAGCGGAAACTGAGGCTGATCTTTCCCCCCTCCGCCAGTACGAATCCGCCGGTCAGCGGGAGGAAGACCGTCTGTTCCTGACGGAACGGACCAACAAAGACCAGACCCTTCTCATTGGTGATCCCTGTGATGGTCTCATGATCCACGATCAGATCGGACAGGGACCTGTTCCGGATCACCTTTGCCTTTGTTCCGGAGGGAACGAAAGCGGCGGAGCTGTTTTCCTGCGCAAGGAGGTCATCGTCCATCAGCATGGCCGCGCCTTCCGCCAGATCCTTCTCATTGCCGGCCGTCACGGCGAGAACCGTTCCCTTTTTGTCCGAATATTCATAGACGAGGGAGCCTTTTGAAAGATCGTAGGAGGAGCCGTCTCCCGCCGTGTCCGGCATCTGTTTCTTTACATCTGACGGCAGTCTGTCCTGCGTCGCGACGATCAGCCGCTGCGCCCTGTCACCTATCGCCGAAAAGTCTGCGATACTGATATCATCGCTGTCCGTAGTCCCGGCTCCCAGCTGGGACCGGAGCATCATGGCCGCCGTCAGTTCGCCGGAAGTGGCGTCATCCGGAACATACACACCGCACTCTTCCCCTGTCTCGTCCATGGATGAAACCAGCGGAAACGGATAGTACTTCAGCAGATTTCCGGAGTCATCGACGTCGTACCCCATCCGCACCAGTGAATTTTCCGAGATGCAGATCCAGTTGGCATTGGAAAAGTCATCCAGACATCCTTCCTCATCGTACAGCAGAACATACCCGGTGACAGAAAGATTGTTGTATCCGTCGTTCAGGAGGTCCACCGGAATCGTCACATAGGCGGTCTGCGTTTCGCCGAGGCTGTAGTCAATCCTGCAGGAGGAAACCGGCGTATCATTCACCGAAAAGGTCAGTGAGGCAGGAACACCGTCTGTGATGAGGGGACTGACGGAAAATTCGATCTGGGCGTAGGCGTACCGTGTCTCCCAGTATTCTTCCTTTTTGAAGGAAAAGGTATTGGTCTTATAGATTCCGCTGAACGTAACCCTCGAGGAATAATGGAACGTCTTCGCGTACTGTGATTCCGGAACGTCCGGCGGTTCCGTGACGGGCGCTCCGGCCGATGACGGATCGGACGAAAGCACATAGCGGCTGATCTCCGTGCCTTCCTTCACGGGGATGGTTCCGCTTCCGCTGTCCGCCGTTCCGGCTGCATCATCCGAAACGGTCGCTGCGGCGCCCGCAGAATCCGCCGCGTTCGCGGTTTTTGATCCCGAATTCACAGCCGCGGAAGCAGCGCTCGCAGCATTTGAAGCCGTGCGCACTGCACCTCTCTTTGCAGCGGCGCCCGCAGGAACAGTCTCCGCGATCATGGCGGCGCTCAGTGCCATTGCTGCGAGGAACATCTTCCAGTTTTTCATCGCTCTCACTCCTGCCTGTTCTTGTAAATGATCTGTATGGATGCCGGTTACCGGCGGTTCATCAATTCCTCAGGTTCCTGTTTCAATCCGCCGCCTCAGGTTCTTCCGCCGATAGAAGATATATCCGGATTCTCATCTGTTGCGTTTTCCGCATACCGTACGGTTTTGTCCCACTTGACTTCACGATGAAAAATCGCGTCTCCCGCGGAATCCCAGATAGCCTTGACGACCACGAGCACCCAGAGCTTGGCGTAGGTGAACAGCATCAGCACCACCAGCCCCAGGGACTGAAGCGTAAATTCATTTTTCTCCAGCGACAGCGTCAGCATGACATTGGCAATGAAGACCAGTATGGCCATCATCCAGAGAAGGGAGGAAAATCCCGCGAGCTTCACATGGATCACGCCAAGGATGCCGCCTAAGAAGATGATGTCAGAGGCGACAAGACTCGACAGCATGATGCCGTACGTCAGAACGTAATACACGATATCCAGCCGCATCGGCCCCGCCTTGGGGTCGAAGGTGTATTTGAAGTTCTTGACCATAACGTACAGATTGCCGCGCGCCCATCTGACGCGTTGCTTGAACCACTGCTTCAGAAACTGCGGCTCCTGCTCCCATGTCACCGCCTGCGGCAGCATTTTGATATAATAGCCCATCCTGTAGATGCGGAAGGAAATCTCCGTGTCCTCCGACAGCGCTTTCACGTCCCATCCGCCCACCTTTTCCACGATGCTTCTGCGGATCACATAATTCGTCCCCGGGATGGTACAGAGTCTGAAAAAGGCATACCGGCCGGCCTGATTCATACACTGATGCATCAGCGTCTCGATATTGACAACACTGAAACCTCAAATTTTACGTTAATAGAAATGCGGCTAATTAGCCGTTTTACGCATCCACCCATGCTACGGGTAGCATCGGACACCTTGAAAATACGCTGTTTTCAACATATTTAGCCTCACTTTTACTTGATTTAGCGGCTCATCAGAAGTATAATTATTACGTAAGTTACGTTAATAGAAAGGACTTTCAATGAGCATTCCTGAATCAATCAAGAGCAGACGGCCGACCCAGTTCGGAGCAGTCGAGATCCGCTTTATCGGCGGGCATTATTACACTTACCTGGTTTCTTCCAAGTGGGATGCCGCCAAGGGCAGGCCTCAGAAGGTCACAGGAAAGAGCATCGGCAAGATCACCGAGGCGGACGGCTTCATACCGAACACCAATGGTCTCCGTCTCATGCAGGAAATGCGGCTTATGCCGGATGTCGCTCCGTCCGTAAAGAATTATGGCGCGTACGAAGTCCTGCAGCAGCTGACGCCGGATCTCAGCGACAGCCTCCGGAAATACTTTCCTGATTCATTCCGTGAGATCCGTACGCTCTCCCTGATTCGCCTTGTGGACAAGATCTCGTCCGCAAAGATGATCCAGCCGCTGTTCCTTGATTCCTACATGAGCGACATCTGCGGGGACATCTCGATATCGGAAGGCTCCGTCCGGAAGTTCATTGCCGGTCTTGGTTCGAAACAGGACAGAATCGACGCGTTCATGAAATCCCAGGTTATGCCGGGAACAACGCTCCTTTTCGACGGGACTTCCATCTTCACAAAGTCTGCCGATTCGCTCGCGGCGAAAGGGTATAACCCGGATCATAGTCTCGACCCTCAGGCGCGCCTTCTGTATGTCTTCGAAAAGGATTCCCACAAGCCTGTGTTCTACCGCGTCGTGCAGGGATCCATCGTCGATAAGAGTGCTTTCATGGATACCGTTAACGCTGCTGGGTGCAGTGACTGCATCATCATTGCGGACAAAGGCTTCTACTCCAAGCCGAACGTGTCTGCCCTTCTGAATGCGGGCATGCGTTACATTCTTCCACTACAGGAAAACACCGTTAATGTCGAGCCGGAGTTCTACCAGAATCCAAGCGACGGTAAGTGGGACAATGTCTTTTCTTACAACAAACGCGCCGTCTGGTGCCGGAAGCGCAGGAGCGGGAATCGCGGTAACTTCATCTACACGTTTCGCGATGATTCCAGACGGGCGGAACTGGTCGGTCACTTCGTGGAGCGGGCAGAGAAAGATTATGGCGAAGAAGAACGTCGGCCGAAGGACGTCGTGAATGAAGTACGCATGGGCTATTTCTCCTTCTGTAGCAACCTCGATGTCGAGCCGAGGGAGATTTATCTCGACTATAAGGAACGCTGGGACATCGAACAGTGCTTCGACTACCTGAAAAACAGCGTATCAACAAATGCATCCCATGCCCATACGGATGATTACTTCCGAGGCTGGGCGTTCCTGAACCATGTCAGCCTGCTCTATTACTACGGCCTTCTGAACGCGGTCAGGAACACGAAACTGGACGACAGGTATTCCGCGGAGGATGTACTGAAACTGACGAAGAATATCTACCGTGTCGACACCGGCGACAAAGAGGGAATCCGGATCTCCGCAATCCAGAAAAAGACTCAAGCAATCCTGGATACACTCGGAGTCGATCTATTACGTAAAAAATGATGCTTCAGTGTTGACAAATCTCGTGAGGAGCGTCGCGTTCCGGTTCCGGGTGCGGAATTTGCCGATCACGGCGGCAGCCTTCGGATCTGTCATCAGATTTTCAACGAGGAGACGGAGCGCCTTTCTTTCCGGCGTATTGTCGGCGTCATAGATGGCGATGACGCTTCCTTTGGATATGGAATACGCAATGTTCAGCGCGTTGGATTTGCCGGTGCCTCCGACTACGTTGTCCGTGCTCACGCAGAAAAGTCTGTGTTCCGGATACTTCTTCTGAAGCTCCCCGATGATTTCCACTGTCTGGTCAGACGAATTGTCATTGGCGACAATGATCTCATACCGGTCAGCCGGATAGTCAAAGTCAATCAGCGCAGTCAGTGTCCGTCGGAGCACCAGCGCCTCGTTATGCGCCGGGACCAGAATCGAGACAAACGGATCCTTCCGGCGACATTTCACTTCCCCGCTTGTCCGGTTGGTCTTCAGAATGTACCGGTACCCTCCGACAGAGAGCACAACGTTCAGCGCCATCATGGCCCAGATGGCCGCGATCGCATAAATACTGATAACATCAGCTGCAGACATTCCACTCTCCTCCCGTCAGACCGCCGCGGTCAGCGGCTGTCGTTCCTGTCGTCGTTCTCTTCCGAGCCAGTATTCTCTTTCCTGTCTTTTCCGCCTGTTCGCGGGCCTTCCGGATGATATCCGCCGGGATCCGCCGCGTCCGGCGGACGGTCCGACCTCCTTCTGAACAGGAACTGCCGCTCCATCTGCCGTCTCGCTGCCAGAATCAGGACCACGAACAGAATGCTCACCGCCAGGGAGAAGAAGATCAGCAGGACATTTTCACGAGCCAGATCCGCGGTTGCGCGGTAATAGACATTCCTCTTATAGTTGAAGTTCTCATCGTAAGGCTTCGGATGATAGGCAAGAGAAACCGTCCCGCCGTCGCAGATCAGGTTTTTCCCGTCCCATGTCAGATAGTGGCTCCGGTTCGTGTAAACCGCCTGATCCATATCCCAGAGAGACTCCATGGAGACGGGCGAATAGCGTGCCGCGTCGATGATCCGGACGATCTTCTCATCATCTTCCTCCGCATTGACATAGACGGCGGTCGCGCAGGTGTCCAGATAGGACACACCCGTATCATCCAGCGGGATGGCCGGCGTAAACAGCTGCGTCCCCAGAGAGAGAAAGCGGTTGCAGGCGGATGCCAGCGTATCCCCGCTTTTTTCGGAAAAAGCGGCCGTGTCCTCCAGAAAAAGCGTGCGGTACCGCCCCAGCGTCTCGTGAAGATCGTCGTCAAAAATCCATGCGGACGGAATGGAAAGCGCGATCGGATAGACGTCATTCTCAATGTATGATTCAAACGCGGATGTGAGGCTCTCCTGCAGTTCGTTCGTTTCGACGCCGTTCTGTATAATCGGGCTGTGAAGAATCACCGTACCTCCGTGAGCCTGAGCGTAGCGGAGGACCTCACAGAACTGCTTCATACCCGGATAATCCGAGTGCCGGTAGAGCGGCATGACGCTGAGCACATAGTTCATGTTTCTGGACTCAAGCTCTTTCACCAGCCTGAGCAGCCGTTCCGGATCGGTATAAGGGTAGATCTCATCCAGTACCAGACAGGAGGAATCCGAAGTCGTGCCTCCGTTCTTATACCTCTTGAGCTCATCCAGCACCAGACAGGAGGAATCGCTATGGGGTGCGTTGTGATAAGGCCAGAGCCAGAGCGTGATCTCCTCCATCAGCACCGCCTTCGCAAAATCAGAGCGGTAGTCGCGCAGCACCAGATTGCGGAGCGTTCCCCATCCCACCGTCAGCGGGTAGGTGCCGGACGTCGTTTTCCACGTGCCGGACATGTAATCCGCCGTCCTGTACAGTCTTGAAACGTCGAGGCTGACAAGGGAAGTGAATACGTTCTGGCCCTTCATCTGATAAGACGCAGTCCCCGACACTTCCTCTGTGCTGACGAAGCCCTGACCAAGATTATTCCGCTTCGTCAGTTCCTCCGGCATGGCTCCGAGCATCAGAAGGCTCCCGCCATAAGCCGTATCCGGACACCGGAGCAAGTCCTTTTCTGACGTCTGCCTCGAGGACGTGACCCAGATGATCCTGTCATAAGTCTCGTCGAAGGACCGGGTTTTCCCGCTGTAGATCCGGCTGGTCGTATAATCCGCCCGGTACCCCATCGCCGTGAGCTCATAGCCCAGCGTCCCAAGGGTATCCGCCGTATAAGCGTCCTGCTTTTCATCCGCTATCACCAGAAATTCGCCAGGCTCATGACTGTCCGCCGGCGTCTCCGGAACGCTCTCCGCTCTGGGATTGAGAATCGCCTGCAGCTCATCTCCAGGCATGGAGTCAGCCGCACGGACCGAACCCGTTCCCGCCGTCAGAAAAAGGGTCAGCGCAAGGAACAGCGTCAGAACAGGCGCCGGAGCTGTCCTCCGATCTCTGATTTTCCGATTTCTCTCATACCTCATAGGCGAACTCGTTTTCGACAAGCTCCACATATTTCATGGCGTCATGGTTCAGTTCCATTTCATACATCCGGTAAACGGCGGAAAAGTCCAGCCGCAGGGTGCGTTCTCTGATAGCAGGAAACGCGCCGTCCGCTGTCAGCGCGCTCATCAGCCGATCTCTCACCACCGCCGCGCCCTCCTCATCGGTAATGCAGATGACGGCGACAGAGCCTTCATCGTCAATCGTAAAGACCTCATCCTCAAGCCGCAGGGTTTTTTCGGCAATCCGGGCGATCCGGATGCGGACCTCATCGAACTCCCCCCGGGTCAGTACCTTGCGGATCTCGTCCGCGTACCGCAGCCGGATCATCATCAGTCCGAACTTCATCTCCTCGTGGCGGTGCGCATTGGCCATATCCCGGGAAAGCGTCGCATACAGGCCCCGGAGATTCTGGAGTCCTGTCAGCGGATCGGTCACAGTCAGTTCCCCGACTCTTTCGTTCAGGATGCCGTTGATCTGCTCAATCCTGGAAAATCCTCTGATAAAGAGCAGCGCGCCGGCCACGGTCACCACGATAAGCGCCGGCCACCAGTACGCGCCGGTTTCGATCGGAGTCCCGTTCTCCGCATAATCAAAAAGCTTGTAGATCGTAAAAAACAGAATCTCCAGCGCAGCCGC
The DNA here is from genome assembly GCF_019355395.1 of Chordicoccus furentiruminis. Classification (GTDB taxonomy): domain Bacteria; phylum Bacillota; class Clostridia; order Lachnospirales; family Lachnospiraceae; genus Chordicoccus; species Chordicoccus furentiruminis. The sequence goes on along the minus strand of NZ_CP048829.1, from coordinate 2,285,426 downwards.
GATCACAGCAGCGGTTCCCGCCCGCATCATGGCCAGCATGCAGACCGTCGCCAGCACCAGCATCAGGGTCATATTCTGTACTCTCAGCGCATCCGTGGAACTGAGCGAAACCAGAACGGCCGCGCCGAGCAGCCCGAAAAGAAACATCAGAAGGCCGAGATCCTGCCGCAGCAAGACGCCGCTTGCCCGCGTTCCCTTCGTGTTCTCTGTCGGAACGGTCAGACTCATCCGGATCCCCTTCCCTTTTTTCGCGCTGCCGTCCGCGGATTTCCCAGTATGTTCTCTTTTTTCCTGCTCACTCATCCCTTCCTGTCCTCCGTTCTGACCAGACCGGCCCGGTGCAGAATTTCCGCCGCAAACATGGCACTCATAATCCAGATGCAGAAGCCGCAGACAGTCCCGTACCGCTCAATCTCCGAAGATCCGCTCCTCAGAACAATATACAGGGTATGGCCGACCGCCAGCCCGAACGCAAGGAAGAACGTGTCCAGCGCGGCGATCCTGCTTCGCTCCGTCTGCTGCCTTCCTCTTCGCTGTCTCGTTCTCCGGAACTGGAATGCATAGAGCACCGCGAGAATCACCAGCAAGCCGATGGTCCGGGGCGCCGTCGTGCCTGTAAAGGTTGAAAAGACAGTGAATAATACATTTCTGGCGCGTTCCGGAAGCCCCGCCGACCGCTCGAAGTTTCCCACATACGTCCGGTTCATCTGGAAAGAAGAACGGACTCCCAGACTGAGAAGCGAAAACATCTGCAGCGGATGGCGAAGATAGTAAAAGCCGATATCCGCCACCGTGTACTGATCCAGAAAATCCTTCTTCAGCTCCCTGTTGTCCGTGCGCGTCACCGGATAATCCTGATAAACCGAGGTGTCCGTCAGCACCTCGAAGCGCCCGTCGATGCCGAACTCCTCCAGCGTTTCCGCCGGATTCTTCGATTCCAGCAGCACCCCCGTCGTCATGGCGTTGAATTTTGATTCCACGGTAAACCGAGAAAAACCCTGCCGCGCTCCCATAAATACCGACAGTGCAAGTACAAACGCTTCGGCCGCCGCGATCACTCTTGTCTGAAACTCCGTGCCCCGGATCATGATCTGCCGAACGACAAAAATCACGACCCCGATGGTGATCACGACACAATGTGACTCCACAAATGCGATCAGCACGCCGACGGCGCCGAGCCCGATCAGAGCAGCTTCCCGCGTGACCCTGTCCCCGGACTGCATGGCAAGGCACAGACCGAAGATATACAGAAGGAGAATGATCCAGCAGCTTTCCGGATAAAGCGAATTAAAATAGCAGAGGATCGCGCCGTCGCCAAACAGGAAAATGCCGAGAAGCGCGATGACCAGCGCCTCGGACGCATAGTGAACCCGCCGGATCAGTTCCGTCGTGGCAAGCCAGACCGCCGGCAGATAAAAAACCAGATACAGCGCGGCTAAAAAATGGATATCAAACAAATTGTCACCAGTAAAAAATGAGTCGATCGCCTCCGCCCAGCGGATCATCAGAAAGAGAAGGGACACACGGGTACCTTCCGGCGCCGCGTACAGGTACTGTCGGACAAAGTAGGCGCCCGTCGGATACTCCAGATCCATCTTGCGGCATTTCAGTCCCGCCCTTTTCATGACGTCAGACAGCGATCCGTCATCCGCCACACCGACCGACTGCGGCGTCAGCAGCAGGACGGCTGCGATCACGCCGACCGCGGCCGCCGTGAGAAGCGCCGCCGTCCGGGGAGAGTATTTCCCAGCCAGTCTGTCGTTGAACCGCCTGCGCAAAGTAGTCAGAGCGCGTCCCGCTTTCTTCAGTCCGCCCCGGACCTTCCGTTGCGCTGATTGTTTCTCAATGGCCTGTGCCATACGTTCCTTCCCCGCAAGCCGCGGACAAATTTCCCGCTTCCATAAACTGTCTGTATCAGAAATTTCCCTCTTCGTAAACCAGAAGCGGAATGAGCTGGTCAAAGGCCGAGGTATCCACGCCCTCCGCACAGAATCCGCCGAACCAGTCATCCTCCGCATCAAGTCTCTGGTACCGCTCCATCTTCCGGACCGCCTGTTCTCTGAGTTCGCTGTCTCCCACTTCTTCCGCGATCAGCGCCGCGAGGCCGTACACCGAAGTGGCGAAATAGGTATACCCGCTGACAGCGGTCCCGTCCGTGGTGTAGCGGGCATAAAGCGTTCCCGCTGCTGTGTTCTTCTTAAGCCAGGCAAGGCTCGCGTCCGGCAGCCTTCCCGCCCGGGCAAGATTCAAGAATGTGCACAGCGCCTCGACCGTGTTCAGCTCACTGTCGCTGTAAGCACGATCTGCGTAGCTGTAGGAAGATGCATACAGCGGGAATGAATCGCCGAGATACCCGCCCTCCAGGACCTTCTCCGCCTCCCTGTACGCCTTGCGGAAGCGGCTGTCCCGCTCCGCCATCCGGCCAAGGACAGAGAGGTCGAGGTAGCACAGCGAAATACTGTCTGAGCGCTTCGCCCTCGAAAGCTTTTTCCCCTTACCCAGACTGACGAAGCTCACCGCCCCGTTGTCCGTGAGACATCCCTCCGCGATCGCCTCAAACAGCGCGTCCGCATCTTTCTGGTACTCGCTTCCGGCCTGATCCAGTGCGTCCCAGATGCGGATATCATCCAGAAAAGCATCCGCCTCGGCCGGCTTTCCACTCTCTGTCACGTACCATGCCGGCAGGCCGCTGACCAGCATCCTGTCCTTCACAAAGGACCAGACACAGGCAAAGTCATCCAGATCGCCCGCCATGATATCGTACTGCATCCGGAGTCCCTGGCTCTCGGAAAGTACATCCGCTCCGGAAGGGGTATCCGATGTCCTCGCCGTTCCCGTCCGGACCGCCGTCTCACCGTCCGATTCGGTCATCAGCCTGGCGCGAAGGAAGGTATTCACCAGAAAGGCGCCGCCTTTCAGTCCTTTCTCCACAAAGCCCTCACACTCGCCCGCCGTCATCGTCTTGTTCTTCATGGCCGTCACCCGGCCAGCCTTGTCCAGAAACACAGACGTGGGAATTTCCTGTATGCCCCACTGCCGGTACAGTGCCTCATTCCGGTCGATCAGAAGGTCGGCCTTCCCCGATTCCTTTGACGGGAAAGGCGACCATGTCACGCCCTTTTCGTCCAGCTTCTTCTCTGCCGCGTTCACGGATTCCCTGTCCGGGCTGAGCCTGTCAATGAAGACAAGCCTTGCGCCCTCCTCATCCGCGATCCGCTGCATCCGGGACGCACTGTCCAGCTGCCCGTCGCAGTCCGGGCACCAGCTCGCAAAAAACACGATCCACACGGGTACGCCGCTGTACGCGTCCGTCAGAGAAACCGCGTTCCCCTTCGCGTCCTCCAGATCGGAAGCCGGCGGCCGCTCGCCGTACGCCAGATTCTGCGGAAGAAAGTCCTCCGGCTGCGCCAGCGTTCCGCTTTCCGAAGACACCGACGAAACAGATTGGGCCGCGCTCTGACCTCCGCGGTCCGCCGCGCCGCAGCCTGTCAGCAGGCAGACGGCGAGCAGCGCCGGAAGGAGACGGGAATGTCGGCGGATCTTCCATATGCTCATAGTCCGCTCCTGTCCCAGTCACCGATTCTTCCGGATTCCAGTATGTCGCCGATTCTCCGGGATGCGTACCCGTCTCCATAGGGATTGGAAGCGGACGCCATCCTCTGATAGGCCGCCGGATCATCCAGCAGCTCCGTGAAAGCCTGATAAATGCTCTCCTCCTTCGTGCCGGTCAGCTTCAGAGTGCCTGCGGCGATCCCTTCCGGCCGTTCCGTCGTGTCACGCATCACCAGAACCGGCTTGCCGAGAGAAGGCGCTTCCTCCTGAATACCACCGGAATCCGTCAGAATCAGATAGCATTTCTTCATGAAGTTATGAAAATCCAGCACGTCAAGCGGCTCAATCAGATGCAGCCGGTCCTCTCCCTCAAAAATCCGGTCGGCTGTTTCGCGGACCGCCGGATTTTTGTGGATCGGATAGATCGCCTTTACATCCGGATGCTCATCGATCACCCGCCGGATCGCCCGGAACATATGCTCCATCGGCTCGCCCAGATTTTCTCTCCGGTGAGCCGTGATCAGGATCAGGCGGGAGCCTTCCGCCCACTTTAGCTCAGGGTGCCGGTAATCCGTGCGGACTGTCGTCTTCAGCGCATCAATCGCGGTATTGCCTGTGACAAAAATCGACGCCGGATCCTTCTTTTCCTCCAGCAGGTGCTTTTTCGCGAGAGCGGTCGGTGCGAAATGGTATCGGCTGATGATGCTCACCGCCTGACGGTTGAATTCCTCCGGATAAGGGCTGTACAGATTATAAGTGCGAAGCCCTGCTTCCACGTGACCCACCGGGATCTGCAGATAAAAGCAGGCGAGCGCCGCCGCAAATGTGGTGGTCGTGTCCCCGTGCACCAGCACCACATCCGGTCTGACCTTCTCCAGCACCGTCCGGATGCCGAGAAGGACGGCGTCCGTGATATCGAACAGCGTCTGGCGGTTCTTCATCACGGACAGATCGTAGTCCGGCCGTACATCAAAAACGTCTGTATGTTGTAAACTAATAATACCAGGAATTGGAAATAAAAATCCCTGAAATCGGAAAAGGAATTCCTTATAACTTATAAATGGAAAGGACACGTTGAAACACCAACCCATCAAAATTATCCTTTATCTAAAGCACAACCAATAGATAAGGGAGGAAAGGAAGATGCTCAGCATGTCCGATATCAATCATATCAGAGATTTATACCAAAGTGGCTATAAGATCAGTGAAATTCATAAAAAAACCGGTGCTGATCCAAAAACCATAAAGAAATACCTGGAGAAGGAGGATTTTTCGGACAACCCAGTTACGGTTTCGCCAAAGGCATCCATTCTTGATCCGTTTAAACCGGTGATCAGGCAGTGGCTTGAAGAGGACCGAAAACACTGGTGCAAACAACATCATACAGCACAGCGGGTCTACGACCGGCTGGTTGAGGAACAAGGTTATACAGGCAGCTATGAGACAGTACAGCGGTATCTGAAAAAGATCCGTAAGGATGTCCAGAACAAAGCTTCGCAGGAACTGGTCTGGGATCCCGGCTATGCTCAAGTGGATTTCGGAGAGGCGGATTTCTATGAGGACAACCGTTGCGTCCGCAGGAAATATCTGGTCGTTTCGTTTCCGTTCAGCAATGACTCCTATACTCAGCTCTTCTGTGGTGAAAACGCAGAGTGCGTCTGTCAGGGACTTGAGGATATCTTTACCCACATCGGAGGAGTTCCGCCGGTCCTGATCTTCGACAATGCTACCGGAGTCGGCCATCGGGTACATGACAAAGTCATCGAAACCGAGATGTTTAAAAAGTTCCGTGCTCAATACCGCTTTCAGGTCAGGTACTGTAATCCGGAATCCGGCTGGGAAAAGGGCAATGTCGAGAATAAAGTAGGGACGATCCGGAGAAACCTCTTTGTGCCAGCGCCACACTATCATGACATGGTCGAATATAACAAGACTCTGCTCCCAATGAATGAGCGCAAGGCTGCCAAGCCTCATTACAAGAAGTTGCAGCTGATCAAAGATCTCTTCAAAGAAGATCAGAAGCAGTTCCTGTCCCTTCCATCAAGGCCATTTGATGTATGTCGGTATGATTGGTTCAAGGCGGATGGCTACGGCAAGGTATGCATTGACGGAAAGCATTACTATTCAACCAAACCTGAACTCCATAATCAGAAAGTGTTAATCGGTATCAGAGCTCATTACATTGATGTTCTCGAGGAAAATGGTCAGTTGATCGTACGGCACCGACGTCAATACGGCGATGTACGGACCGACGTTTCTGATTACAGCACGACACTCAGTGTACTTTCCCGAAATGCCGGTGCCTGGAACAACAGCGGTATACGGAAGGAACTTCCGGATCCGCTCAGGGATTACCTGGACGGACTGGAAAAACCGGAGCTTAAGGAAAAGCTCAGACTTATGAGCGGGCTTAACGATGAGTATGGTTACAGAGCGGCTGTGGATGCCATGACTATGTCCCTTAAAAACGGAGATGTTAATTCATCCGATGCCACGATTATTGCGCAACGCATCACAGGCTATGGTATTGATACTCCTCCGGAGTCAGGACCATCTTTAGAAGTGTATGATAGGGCGTTTTTGGGTCCAGGAAGGGAGGATGAGGCATCATGATGACAGCAAAGGAACAGACCGGGATACTCGACGACATCAACGGTTACTGCAAAAAACTGTTTTTCACGGCAGCAATCCCAGAAATGTGCCAGACGGATGGTACCCCTAAGCAGATCGAGTATCTGCGCGATGCCCTCAAAAAGGAAATCGAAAATCGGGAGATCAATCACATCCACCGGCTGATCAAACGAGCCTGCTTCCCCGTTTATAAAACCTTTGATGGCTATGACTTTTGCCAAACCAAACTGCCTCCAGCTCTGGCAAAAGAGGATCTGTTAAATGTCTCTTTCATCGAAAAGAAGCAGAACCTGGTTCTCTATGGACCAGTGGGGCTTGGGAAGACACACATGGCAATCGCCGCAGGCGTACTGGCCTGCAAAAAAGGCTATAAGGTGCGTTTCTATACGGTGACTGAATTGGTTCTGAAACTCGCCGAGGCGCGAAAAAACGGTACGCTGGAGCGCCTGAGAACAACTCTTAACCAACAGGACCTGCTGATCCTCGATGAGTGGGGGTATGTGCCGGTAGATCGGGATGGATCCGAGCTGCTTTTTCAGGTGATATCGGACAGCTACGAAAGCAGGAGTCTGATTCTGACCACAAATATCGAATTTTCAAAATGGGGAGGCATCTTTACGGATGAACAGATGGCTGCCGCGATGATTGACCGTCTCGTCCATCATGGACACTTAATCATGTTCGACGGGAAAAGTTATCGGATGCAGCATGCATTGATGCGCCAGACAGTACCCCGGAATGAAGAAATCGTGTCCTGACAACAACAAGGAATTCCCTTTCCAAAAACAGGGAATTTTGATGACAATTTTGAGGATTACCTATTGACAATATACAAACGTCCAGAACCTGCTGCAGCATCTCCCTGTGCTGGCCCGTCACGCATACCGTGACGCTCAGCCCCTTTCTCGACTGCAATTCCTTCACAACAGGACACATCTTGATCGCTTCCGGCCGCGTGCCGAAAACAAGCATGATCTTCTTCATCTATCCCCCGCCTGCTTGTCACCAGGTCAACTCAGACAATTATATAATATGTCCCGAAAAAGTGGGCCATGCATGCAAATAGAACCACTGTTCTGCTGTTTTTCGCTTTTATTGTGCGGTTATTTTATAATTTTGCTTCCTGTTTTCCGAAATCATTCCGGATTGTCCGATTTCAAAGTCCTGTCTTTTCTTGCCATCTCCCGCCGCTCTTCCTTCAGCCCCTGCGCACTGAGCCGTTTTCACAGAGAAGAAGCGGAATCCATCAATGGATTCCGCTCGTCATTCCGGCAGGCTGCCCGCAGGCAGCCCCTTTTCATCTCTTTTCTGTGTTCTCTTATTTCTCGTCGTAGTGCTTCCCGCCCCAGTAGAGACGTTCTGTCACCTCCGCCTTCGGTCCCAGCTCCACGTCCTTCAGAATCCACTTCTTGAATTCATCGAAGCCGGTCCGGTCGACGATGTAGCCGATATGCTCCTTGTGCTCCACCGCGTTCGGGTCGATGTACTCCTCGATGTAGGCGTAAACGTTCTTCCCGATCTTCAGCACCGTGTCCTCGTCCGCCCACTTGATGAAGTCCTCCGCCATCCGCGGGTTCTTCTTGCCCGTGCGCCCGAGAAGGACAATCCGGAAATAGTGCTCTTTGCTGCGCGTCCAGGCACGGGTCGGGCAGTAGACGACGCAGACGCCGCATCCGATGCATTTCTTCGTGTCCCGGACGACCTTGCCGTTGACCAGCGAAAGCGCGCCCACAGAGCGGCGGCGGCAGAAATTCACGCACTGGCCGCAGGCGACGCAGCGGTCCGGATCATACTGGGGCTCCGTCATGCCGATGACGCCCACATCGGACATCCGCACCTTCGCGCAGTCGTTGGAGCAGCCCGTGAAGTCGATTTTCACATGGCGGTCATTGGGGAAAATCTGCGCCTCCATCTTCCGCGCCAGCTCCGTCGTGTCGTAGCAGCCGAAGGGGCAGAGACGCTCGCCCGGACAGGCGACGACATTCCGTGTGCCGGACGAGGGATAGCCCGCGTCCCGCTTCGCCTGGTTCGTTCCGACCGAGTCGATGACGGCCTGCACCTCGGCGTTCACCTTCTCCATATCCTCAAGCGCGATGCCGGGGATCTCGATGCCCTGACGGTTCGTGATGTCGATGACGCCGTTTCCGTACTTTTCAGCGATCTCGACGATCCGCTGCATCGCCTTCGCGTCGATCACGCCGCCGGGGATCCGGATACGCGAGGCGGTCTCGCCGCGGACCTTGGAGTAGCGGAATGCATTTTTCTTCAGTTTGCCGACGTTGATATCCAGTTCGCCCATCGCGTCCTCCTTAGTCCATCATTTCTCTGGCTTCGGTATAGTTGAAGACCGGCCCGTCCAGACAGATATAGCGGTCGTTCACGCGGCAGTGACCGCATTTACCGAGACCGCAGCACATCTTCCGCTCATAGGAGACGGTGATGTTCTCGTCGAGGAAGCCTTTCTTCTTCAGTTCGATGATCGTGAATTTCATCATCGGCGGCGGACCGACCACCACGGCCTTCGCCGTTTCCGGATCCTTCAGAGGAAGATCCGCGATGTACTTCGTGACAAGACCGATCCGGCCCGTGTAGCCATCCGGCGCGCCGTCCACGGTCAGCGTGAGATTCAGCGCGCTGTCCCACGCCTTCAAATCATCGCGGAACAGCATGTCGTCCGGGCTCCGGAAGCCGACGATGACGTACTTGTCCTTCGCGTTGTCCATCCCGGCGAGCGCGGAAACCACGCCGCGGACCGGGGAGACGCCGGTACCGCCGGCCACCACCACAGTCTCGCCCTTCTCGTAAAGGCTGAGATCGAAGCCGTTGCCGTAGGGGCCTCTGAGGAGCATCGTGTCGCCCTTGTATTTCTCAAAAACCTCATTCGTCACCCGGCCGACCCGGCGCAGCGTGAGGTCCACATAGTCCGGTCCGATGCCGCTGACGGAGATCGGGGCCTCGCCGAATTTCGGCACGGACACCTCGAAGAACTGGCCCGGCTTCACGTCTCCCGTGAAATGCATCCGGAATGTATATTCCTTTCCGGTGTGACGGATCACGTCGAGGATTCTAGACGGAAAAGGAAGATAAGGATTCATGCTCATGATCTGGCCTCCTCTCCGTCCGCCTTCGCGCAGGCGGCGCTGACCTTCCCGATAATGTTCGTGTAGGAGATATACTCCGGACAGACGTCGTCGCAGCGGCCGCAGCCCACGCACATGTCATAGCCGAAGCGCTTCCGGTAATCGTAGATCTTGTGAAGCACCTTGAAGCGCATCCTGTCGCCCTGAGACTTCCGGTACTGACCGCCGCCGGCCACGTCAGTGTAGCCGTCCACCATACAGGAGGCGGCGACGCGGCGGCGCTCGCCGACCTTTCCGTTCTCCGTGTAGTAAACGTCCTGCATCGAATAGCAGGTACAGGTCGGACATACGAAATTGCAGCGGCCGCAGCCGATGCAGCGCGTCGTGTACTCATCCCAGAGCGGATCCCTGAAGATGCTGAGCGGCACCTTCTCCGGGATCGTCACCTTCGTCTTGTTCTCCGTGACGAAAAGCGGCGTGATATCCGCCTTCTCTCCTCCGGCTTCCTCGAAAAGCGGCGCAAGCGAAGCGTCCTTCACGTCGCTGCAGTACTTTCCGTCCCGGACATCCACGGAGAAGAGATAGCCGTCGTCGGACCGGTTGCTGCCCATCGAGGCGCAGAAGCAGTTGTCGAAACTCTCCCCGCAGCCGATCAGCACGAACTTCACGAGATCGCGCCGGCGCTGATAAAACCAGTCCTTTTCCTTCCCGTTGGCGAGATAGATCTGGTCCTGACGCTTCACGGCGTGAAGATCGCAGCTCCGGAGAAAGATCAGCACCGGCTTCGGATTCAGATCCGCCTCCTTCACCTCCTTCTCCGTGAAGAAAAACAGCGTCTCGCTGAGCGGCGTCAGAAATTCCTTGAACGCGTAGTCCGATTTTTTCCCGAGCTCGATGTCCGACGCCCCGCTCACCTCGTCATAAAGGATCACGTCGGTGTCAGTGAACCGCCCGGCGCCCTTCTTACGGACCGGCGCATAGATCCGGTACGTCCCGCGAAGCTTTTCGATCAGCGCCGCGAAGCCGTCCGCACTGAGAATATATCCCATGTCCACCCTCCTTTTTGCCTGCCTGCTCCCAACCGCCGGCGCAGCCGCACCGTCCGCACTGCCGCCGGCCAATGCCTTCAGTGTAACAGACACGGGCCGGGCGCGCTGTTGCCTGCGCAACAGCATGCCCGGCCCGGAATCATTTCGTTCTGATTCATTCCCTGTCGGTACTTCTTCTCCGGTAGCTGTGTCCCTTGTCCTCGTACATCTTGAGGTCCGCTTTCGTGAGCAGTGCGTCAAAATCGCTCACCATCCTCTGACTGACGGCATAGCCGACCGCCATACTGATGCCGTTGTCCCTCGCACGCTCGTGGATATGCTGGATCAGAAGCCGGATATCGTCTTCCTCCATCCCCTCCGTCACCACGACAAACTCGTCGCCGCCTGTCCGAAAGACGCATTCCGCTCCCGCACATTCCTGCAGAATCCTTGCCGTCTCACAGATCAGCATGTCGCCCGCGTGATGGCCCTCGGAGTCGTTGGTATTCTTCAGCCCGTTCAGATCGATTGAGATCACACCCAGCGGGCCCTCCCCTTTAAACGCCCGAATCCTCCTCTCCATCCCCCACCGGTTCCCGGCTCCGGTCAGCTGATCCCTCATGCTCTGCTCCTCCAGACGGCGCATGCTGTTCCGGTTGCGGATCATGATCGCAATGAAATCCGTCAGCGTGGACAGCAGCAGACTCGTCATCCGGAACGTATCCTTCGACGGATTGATCACCATCGTGAATCCTACCGTCCGGTCCGGCAGCATCAGCTGACCGGATACGAAGCGCCGGACACCGTGGATCCGCAGAGAGAACCCCGGATACTTCGCCCGGAACGCATCCATGTCGCTGACCATCACAACATGGTGGGAGCTGAATTCCCTGTACAGCGCCCGGAGCTCTGTCCTCGGGATGCTCTGAAGCTCTTCCTTGAGAGGCGGAAGACCGTGCGCCGTCCACTCGTAGACGGCGCTGACCGTGTTGTCGTCCCGCTCCTCGAAGATCAGAAACCTCTCCGGCTTCAGATTGTTGGAAATGCAGCCGATGGTCTTATTGATTCCGAGATCCGGATCCTCCTCCGCCATCCCGACCGTAATCGCGTTGTTGGCCTGCATTTCCTGATAGATCAACTCATGATCCTTCATCATCGTCCGGGCGTACTCTTCCATATTGAAGGCTATTGTCAGCCGCACGCTGTGCCCTTCCCACGGGATCAGGCAGGCGCGGACAAGAAGGGTGTCGCCTGTCCTGCGGTACAAGTGAGACGCGGCATAGAAATAATCCTGACGGAGCAGCAGATTCGGACAGTCTCTGCATGGCCGGCTGCATCCCTCCAGCGCTTCATAGCAGAGCTTTCCCGCCAGACTCTCATCCGGCGCGATCCCCACATCCCTCCTTGCGGACTGATTGAGATAGATCAGCTTCCAGTTCTTCGGATCGCTGATGATCACTCTCTCTGGCAGGTCTTCAAATGCCTCCCGGCGAATGACAACTCTGTCTCCCGTGCACAGGCTGTCTCCGTATAAACGTTTCTCGGAGCTGCTCAGCCGGTGAACCAGAAGCTGAAGCATCTCGTCCAGACTTTTCACCTCCGATCCGTACGCGGCCGCGTCCGTCAGGACAAGATCCGGCCGGAGTCCCAGCCGTTTTCTGAGGGACGGCATCAGGCCGGACAAAGATTCCTCTTTCCGTCCGAGATCCGACGCGTTTTCCTTCCGGCCGAAAAGCAGAAAACAGCAAAGTCCGACCCGGGCGATCGCCCAGCCGGAAGGGAAGGCCTGCCGGAGAATCCGGGTGATTTCCTTCAGCAGGGCCCCGGCTTTCCGGGCATCCTCCTTCGCCACCTCCGCGTAAGCGGCGATATCGATCAGATACCCCACATAATCGACATCCTTGAGACGGTACTGATCCGCGAACGCGAGTCCGACCTCGATCGCTCCGCGATAGCTGAGGAATCCGGTCTCCGTATCCGACATGCCCTGGCGCCGTTCCTCCCGGCCGGACGTACCGACTGCGCTGATCATAGCCAGCGTGCCGGTCATCTCCTTCTCCCTGTACCAGGGCGTCCACGCGATGCGTACACTCTCGAGTCTGCCTCCGGCCAGCGCCTGTCCCTTCGTTTCCGCCAATCTCTCACCATGGCGGAGCACCATTTCCTCAGCCTCATCCGACTCCGAAGAATCGAGCCGCCATCCGAGTTCCTTCTCCGTCCTGCCGCGGAGCGCCGCCTCATCATCGAATCCCGTCTTTCTCAAAAAGGCCAGACTGGCGCCGAGAATCCGTCCGTCCCGGTCCTTCCAGAAGAACGGATAAGGAGAGCGGTCCCGCAGCGCGCGGAACAGACTGCTCTCCGCCGGCTCGGCCTGCACGCCGGCGGCGCATGTCCCGACGCCGAAGGAGCGGCAGAAGACGGGAAGAAGCGTGTCACGGCTGTGTTTCCGTTCCCAGATATCCTCCCGCTCGCAGAGCAGAATATTCTTCGTAAGGCTCTTGAAGATCTCCATCGCGTCGAATACCGTCCATCGGTAGGTTCCGTCCTCCCTGCGGACGCGGACCAGCTCTGTCGCCCGGCCTCCTTTCTCTTCGATATTCTCCGGCCGGACAAACGCAAGAAACCTCTCCCGGTCGTCCGGATGGACCAGCTCATCCGCATAGGAGGCAAAGGACGGCATGATCGAGCGTATAATGGTCCCAGGGCGCACCTTCGGATGATCGCACTGAAGAACCCGGATCTCGTCCTTCCCGCGATCCATCAGATAGAGACCATCATAGAGCTGATAGAGGTTTCGGAGCAGAACGTCCATCTCTCCCGCGTCACGGATACCGGACTGGGAACTGACATTGTATATTTTCGATTCTCCTACCCAGTTTCGTTCTCCGCCCGCGATCCAGCGGACGCTGACCCGAATAAACTGCCCGTTATCCACGTAGACCATCGTCTCCTCCGTCCGCGACTTCAGCGCCTTCGACAGCAGCTGGGTGAATTTGCCTCGGAACGGATAGTCCATGGCATGAAGATTCAGATTCGCCTCCTCCATGTCCTGCGTTCCGGTGCTTCTCAGCTCCCGCCGGTAAGCGTCGTTTTCGATCAGGAGCGTGATGTCCTTCCCGTCAAAGTGAAACAGCGCGGTCGGTGAATCCGTCACCACATTGACGCTCTCCGCGGCATCCAGAAGTTGGCCTTCCTCCGGATCCTCAAGCCCCATCTTCTTCTCATGCATGTAATCGAGGCAGTCCTCGAGAAACATCGGCCGTCCGTAATAGTAGCCCTGAATCCGGCCGCAGCCGATCTTTCTGAGAAACGAAACCTGCTCTGCCGTTTCCACTCCCTCAGCCAGCGTCAGCACGCCCAGCCTTTTTGCCATCATCACGACGGAAGTGATGATCTGACGGCTCCGGTCATCGAAGTGGCTGAAAAAACCCATGTCGATCTTGATCTCATCAAAATGGTAGTAGTGAAGCGACGTCAGTGAGGAGTACTCGCTTCCGAAGTCGTCCATCCAGACCTGATACCCGGCCTCCTGAAAACGGCGGATCGTCGAGACCATGCTGAGGCGGTTGCGTATCATAACCCGCTCCGTGATCTCGAACCGCAGCGCACTGCGCGGCACCTGATACCGTCTCACCATTGTCTGAATGGAATGAAAAGGGTCCGCCACCTCAAAATCATAGCCGGAGAGATTAATCGAAACCGGGATCAGCGGAAGTCCGTTGTCCATGCGGTTTCTGAGAAGCTTCAGAACCCGTTCCAGAACGAACCGGTCCAGCCGGTTGATCAGCTGGGCTTCCTCGAGAACCGGGACAAAGATTGCCGGCGAAATCATGCCGATCTCCGGATCCTCCCAGCGGGCCAGCGCCTCGAATCCGCATAGGCGCCCCGTCATCGTCCGGATCACCGGCTGAAAATACACCTTGATGTAGCACTTCTCCAGCGCCTCGCTGAAATGGCGGAGGACATACATCTTCTTGTTGAGATATTCCCCCATGGACGGCTCATAGACAGCGACCACGCGGTTGCCGTCCTGTTTGATGCTGTCACAGGCCACTTTCGCCGAGTCAAAGGAATGTCTGATCTCTTCCTCCGCTGCGTCCGGCTCGATGCGGTAGACGCCCGCTTTCATCTGAATGCCGGCGTCGTCGATGTAGTGATTGATCTCATTGCATACCTGCTCGAGCTTCGCCTCCAGGCTGTCAGCGGGCAGCAGAGCGACGAAACGGTCGGCCGTCAGATGGCCGACAAGCGATCCGGGGAACGAGTCGGTGATCGTTTTTGCGGCTTTCTTGAGACACAGATCTCCCCTGTGCGTGCCGTGGATCCGGTTGTATTCCCTGAAACGGGTGATATCGAAGATCACCGGGCAAAACGCGCTCAGCGTTCCATCGGCCTTCCGCTTCGCCACGCGTTTGAAAGCCTCTTTGTAGAAATCATGCATGCCCGGCAGATCCGTCGTGCCATCTCTCTTCCGATCCTCCGCGATCTGCTCCGCTGAAAAGATCTGAACGACGTACGCCGCCCCGAAGGATGTCTCCTTCAGCCATCCGAATCCTTCCACCTTTCGGAAGTGTCCGCCTTTCGTACGGTAATGAAACGTCAGATGAAAGTGGTTTGTGTGCCCGTTCACACTTGATGCGATCGGGACATAATCCTCCGCCTCCATCATATTCCGGTAGGAAGAAGAGCAGAAATCAAGGAACTCCTCCTCCGACTCGCATTCGTAAAGCCGGGCCGTCTGGGCGCTCGCAAACACGACCTGCTCGGAACCGTCCGCCAGTATAAGGCAGACGCCTCCCTCGAGAAGATCATAATACCGATGATATCGTTCCCGCGCGCTGATATTCACCATCGCCATCTTATCCAAAGCCCCCGCTTCCGGTCTCGCAGCGGCCGAATCCGCACCGGCTGCCGCTCCCCGAGTCTTTACCGTCCGTAGTATACCACATGAGTGACAAAGTGTAACAAGAACCGTCCGGCGTGCAGATCCTCTGCATGGAATCTGCCGCGCCGGACGGTCTTTTTTATGGCCGTTCGCCGTCTTTTTCGTTCTGTCTCTCCGCGCCGGAGACTCATTTTTGATCTGAAATCTCCGGAGCCCATCTCACCGGCTCCGGCTCCGGACTGTGGGATCCGATCATCTTCTCCATCCAGATCATATCATACCAGCGGCCGAACTTGGCGCCGCAGGCCCGAAACGTTCCAACGGTCGTGAAGCCCATCCGCTTATGAAAGCGCTCGCTGTCCCTCGTGAGATACGCATCCTCCCCGCGGGGCACTCCGATGCAGGCATACAGATTGCGGATTCCCATCGCGCGGAGCCGCCTCTCCATCTCCCCGTAGAGCATCCGTCCGATGCCGTTCCTGCGGACATCGGGCCGGAGATAGATGCTGAGTTCGCAGGACCAGTCATAGGCCGCGCGCCCCACAAACGGCCCCGCGTAGCAGTATCCGTCCGCCCTGCCATCCGTTTCGGCGATCAGATAGGGATACCGCTCTATCGTCCGCTCCATCCGCTCACGGAACTGCGCGGCAGTCGGCGTCTCGTACTCGAAGGTCACCGCCGTGTTCCGCACATACCAGTCGTAAATTTTCTGCAGTGTCTCCGCGTCCTCCGGTCCTGCGTCCCGAATCACCGTCATCGTGTCTCTCCCTTCCGCTGAAAATCCCGTCCCGCGTTGAAAATGCAGCCGTCCCGTGCTATGTTTTTTATGCAGACGCGTCCGCCTCCGGGCGGCGAGAAGGAGGCAGCCATGTTCCTTGATGATGTAGACCCGCTGGACCGGAAAATTCTCTCCCTGCTGATCGAAAATGCCCGCTACACCTACTCCGAAATCGGCCAGAGGCTCGGCATCTCCAGGGTGGCCGTCAAGAATCATATGAATGATCTTGAAAAGAGGGGAATCATCGAGAACTATACCGCCGTCATCAATCCCCGGCGGATGAGCAGCGCCGTCTCCTGCTATTTCGAGATCGAGACGACGCCGGACCGGTTCCCGGCGGTGACGCAGGCGCTGCAGCGCTGTCCCACCGTCACGCAGATTTACCGGACGACCGGAAGCTGCCACCTGCATGTCCATGCCGTTGCGGCCGGCCAGCAGGAACTGGAGGACTTTCTCCGGGACGTCATCGATCCGCTGCCCGGCGTCACGTCGATCCGGACGAATGTCATTCTGGACCGCATCAAGGACATCAAGGGTCTGCGGCTGTGACGGAAGATGTCCTTTACAGATCCAGCCTCGGTGGTTCATCCAGCTTCTCCGGGATATGCCCGCCGTTCTTCTTCCTCTGCCGGACGCACTCGGTCAGCAGATACTCGATCTGGCCGTTCACGGACCGGAAGTCGTCCGCCGCCCAGGCGGCGATCGCATCGTACAGGCTGGCGCTGAGCCTCAGCGGGATCTGTTTCTTGTCAGCCATTTCTCAGTACAGGCTTCCCGAATTGACGACCGGCTGGGCGTCGCGGTTTCCGCACAGAACCACCAGCAGATTGGAAACCATCGCCGCTTTCCTTTCGTCATCCAGATCAACCACATGGTTTTCGTTCAGACGCTCCAGCGCCATCTCCACCATTCCGACCGCGCCGTCCACGATCATCTTTCTCGCGTCGATGACAGCGGATGCCTGCTGCCGCTGCAGCATCGCCGCCGCGATCTCCGGCGCGTACGCGAGATAGGTGATCCGCGCGTCCAGAATCTCAAGACCTGCGTTGCTCACCTTCCGCTGAATCTCGTCGCGGATCCGCCGCGCGACCACCTCCGTGGAGCCGCGGAGAGAGCCGTCGTCCGCCTTGCCGTCGCCGGTCGTGTCGATATTCGGCGCCACATCATAGGGATAGATCTGCACGATGTTCCGCACCGCGCTGTCGCACTGCAGGGACAGGTATTCCTTGAAATTGTCCACCGCGAACACGGCCTTCGCCGTATCCTTCACCTGCCACATCACCGCGATGCTGATCTCCACCGGATTTCCCAGCACGTCATTGATCTTCTGACGCGCGTTGCTGAGCGTCATGATCTTGAGCGAGATCTTGTTGTTCGTCATAGACTGCCCGCTCACCTGGCTTTTCCTCTCCGCCTTTACATCCCCGCTCTGGCCGAGGACGGTCTTCGCGGCCGGGTTGACGCTGGCGCTGAACGGGTTGATGCAGAAGAAGCCGGGGCCTCTCAGCGTCCCGACATATGTGCCGAACAGCGTCACAACGAGCGCTTCCTCGGGCTTCAGCACGCGGAGACCGGCGAGCGGGATCCACGCGACGCAGATCAGAATGATCAGCAGAACGAAGAGCGGCGAGGTTTCGTTAAGCGGAAGCAGCACGGCCGCCGCGATCAGCAGAATCTCCAGCGCGATGACGCCCAAAAGGACCGGCATGCCCTGCCCCGCGTGTCTCATTGTCTTTTCTTCCATGATTTCCTCCCGGATGCATTCGCATCTCTTCCTTCGGCGGATCGTTCCGCCGCATTGGTTTGATATCATTTTAATATCATATTGAAATGCATCTGTCAAGGAATCCCGCTTTCTTTCTCTTATTCGGACCGCAGTGACCGGACCGGATCGTTTCTGGAAGCCTGCGTGGAAGGGATCAGCCCCGCCAGAAGGGTCAGTCCGATGCTCAGAAGAATCATCAGCGCCGCACTTCTGGGGGCCAGGAAGATTTTCACATCAGCGCCGTTGACGAAGCGGGGCAGAATCCGGTTCACCGGAATCGAGAAAAGGAGAGCCGAAACCACGCCGATCGTGCCGGAGAGCAGGCCGGTGAGAAACGTCTCCGCGTTGAACACGTTCGCGACATTCCGCTTCGAGGCGCCCATCGCCCTCAGAATCCCGATCTCCTTCTTCCGTTCGAGAACGCTGATGTAGGTGATCACGCCGATCATGATGGACGAGACGACGAGAGAGATGGAGATGAACGCGATCATGACGACACTGACCGTGTCCACGATATTGGTCACAGACGACATCATCGCCGAGATCATATCCGAATAGGAGATCGTCTTCTCCTCCTCCCCCGCGCCGGCGGCACGGTCGTTATACTTCGTGATCAGCTTTTTGATCCTGTTTTTCGCGCTGAAATCCTTCGGGTAAATGTCGATCTCCGAAGGATCATCCGTCGAGGCATAGCCGAACTTCGTCAGATTTCCTTCATAACTCACCCCGTTTCCGGTCAGCATGCCGGTCAGAAGGCTGCGGATCTGATCCGGCGCAAGGTTCATCTTCATGATGTTCTGCAGTTTTCCGGGATCGGCAAGGCCGGAGAGGCCGCCCGCCATCCCCGCCATCAGCTGCCCCATCTGATCTGAGAGCGCGGTCTGGATCGCTCCGGCCGCGCTTTCGAGTCCCTGACGGAGGGCGGTCTGAAGCTGCGCCGTCACCACGCCGGCGATGCCCGAAAGACCGTCGGACACCATAGTGCTCAGGTTCTTCTGAAGCCGGTCGGTGTCGAGGACCGCCGCCATCATCTGAGACAGATCCTTTCTCCCTTCATCGGTCCTGAAATAGGCCGGAAGGGATTCCGTAAGACGGGAAGGATCCGGAAGCTGATGGTCCCGGGCGTACGGCGTATAGCCGGCCGCGAGCTTCTGCATCAGATCCCCCAGTTCATCCTGCGAAAGGGTAAGATTCCGGAATCTCCCCGTAAGATCCGAGAATGCCTGATCCGCCTTTTCCCGCGTGGACGGTTCCTGAAGATAGTCCTGAAGAATCTGAGACAGCGCGCCCGAATCCGGGAGGCTGCCCGTGCCGTCCGGCAGGAGCGCCTGAAGATAGGACGGCAGATTGTTCATCACATCCGACGCCAGATTCAGCAGTTCCTCCCGCGTGAACGTATCCCTCCCCGTCTCCGAAAGCTTCTGATCCAGCAGCGCCCGGACGGCCTGTGCGGAAAGCGGCTGCAGGACGCCGCCGGAGGAGCCGGATGCATTCTCCGAAAGCCGTTTTTCAAGATAAGCCGGGAAATCCGCCATCACATCCGACGTCAGATTCAGCAGATCGTCGCGGGATACGAGCTGGTTCCCCGTTTCCGTAAGCTTCTGCTGCAGAAAGGTCTGCACGGTTTTCGCCGTTTCGTCCGACATGAGATACTGAAGCAGCGCGTCGGAAAGCCCGGCATAATTCGTGGACGGATCCGCCGCGGCGTAGGCCGTATAGTGCTGCATCACCTTGCTGAACAGGCTCCTGAGCTCTTCCTGCGGCACATCCCGGATCACGCCGTCCAGCATCCCCTCCAGCTGTCCCCCGCTCATCTGCGGCAGCGCGCTCTGCAGCGCAGACAGATCAAGGCTCTTCGGCAGATTCAGCCCGCTCAGGTCCATTCCCGAGAAGGCATCCGCCAGCGAGGACATATCCAGACTCAGACCGCCTGACTGAAGACCCGCGGAGGCGAGCAGGTTCTGCACGGCGTCCTGATCGACCGTGATCAGACTTCCGAGATCCAGCTGATCCGGGTCATTGTCCGCCTCAAAGGTGTGGCCGGTCAGCACATTGATGTCCTTCCGGCCCATCTGATCCCTGACGATGGCACTCTCCGCAGCCCGCCGCATCAGCCCGGACAGAAGGTCCTCCGTATACGCGAAGCCGGAGTCGCTCATGGCGGAAGAGCTGCTGTCCTTCTGGCGCACGATTCCGGACACCGTAAGGGTGATCCCTTCCTTCAGCGCTTTCCGGACATAAGAATCGTCCCCGGACCGGTCGATCCAGAGACCGCTTTTGTCATCGCGCTCATACAGGGCGGACCGACTTACGGCCTTGAAATGCATGCCGAGGAAGTCGCCGTACCGGTAGGTCGTTCCGTCGCTGTCCATGATGCCGGCGCGGCTCTTCTCCTCATCCTTCGCCTGTACCAGTTTTCCGAGCTCCTTTCTGTCCCGCATGCCAAGCGCGTAGAGCACGCTGTCGTTCACCCGGCCGTCCGCGGAGAGGATCAGCACGATATCCTCCGCCTGTTCCGGCCAGCGGCCCGCCTCAAGGGTATACCGCCGGGAAAGGATCCGTCTGCTCTCCGGGAGCATGGAGAACACATCCATGTTCATGGCGTTGCCCATCATGGTGCTCATCTGGGAGTCGCCGAGATCCAGCCCCTCAAGGAGGTTGGCCGGATTAACCTGTACCGTCTTTCCGTTCCCCTCCCGGTATATGAGCGGCGTGACATCGTAGCGATACTCGACCGCGTCGCTCTCTCCCCGGATCCGCCCGTCCTTCCCGAGCCATGCTTTAAAGGAGGCGAGATCATTCGTGGTGACGTTCGAGAGCAGGCCCTTCATCATATTCCGCACGCCGATCCGGCCGTCTCCGTTCTTCTCTTTTCCTTCCCTTCCGTCCGCAGACAGGTTCGCCATACCGGATGCGTCGGATGTCCCGCCCATCAGAGACGCCACATCGATCCCGGTCCGGTCAATCTCCACCGGATACTGGGACAGCGCCGCCGTTTCCTGATCGGAAATATAGCGGTTGACCCCGTTTGACAGCGCGAGCACAAGTGAGATGCCGATGATGCCGATAGAACCGGCGACCGACACGGTCAGCGTTCTCGCTTTCTTGGTTCTCAGATTGCTGAGGCTGAGCGACAGCGCCGTGCGGAACGACATGCCGGATCGGGAAAACTTCTTCCGCACCGGCCGCGCAGCCTCCTCTCCTGTCCCATCCGGCTCAAAAGGATCCGTGTCCGAAAGAAGCTTTCCGTCGCGGATGGTCACGGTTCTGGTCGCGTACCGGCGGGCGAGCTCCGGATTATGCGTCACCATGACCACAAGATGGACCTTCGCGATCTCCTTCAGGATTTCCATCACCTGCACGCTGGTATCGCTGTCCAGCGCGCCGGTCGGCTCGTCCGCCAGAATGATGTCAGGGTCATTGACCAGCGCCCTCGCGATGGCCACCCGCTGCATCTGCCCGCCGGAGAGCTGATCCGGCTT
The DNA here is from genome assembly GCF_019355395.1 of Chordicoccus furentiruminis. Lineage (GTDB taxonomy): Bacteria > Bacillota > Clostridia > Lachnospirales > Lachnospiraceae > Chordicoccus > Chordicoccus furentiruminis. The sequence continues at coordinate 2,264,225 of NZ_CP048829.1, read as the reverse complement.
TTTATCCATATGCTTTTCAAGACCGACCTTCCGCAGCGCCTCCTCGGCCCGCCTTTTTCGCTCCCCTCCGGTGATGCCGGAGATCGTCAGCGCAAGCTCCACGTTGGACCGCACGCTCTGATGCATGATCAGATTGTAGCTCTGGAACACGAAGCCGATGGTGTGGTTGCGGTAGGCGTCCCAGTCCCGGTCGCGGAAGCGGCGGGTGGAGACGCCGTTGATGATCAGATCCCCGGCGTCATAGCGGTCAAGGCCGCCGATGATATTCAGCAGCGTGGTCTTTCCGGATCCGGACGGGCCGAGGATCGAGACAAACTCGTGGTCCCGGAAACTGAGGCTCACGCCGTCCAGCGCCTTCTGGACGAAGTCTCCCGTCCGGTACTGTTTGCAGATATCGCGAATCTGAAGCATTCTGTTCTCCTTTAATGAAGCACTGGCGGTAAAAAACGAACGGCCGGCTGCCGGAACGCAGATGCATTCCGGCAGCCGGCAGAAAATTTGAAGCGCCTGCTTTTGTCGATACACGCTGATTCTGTGTTCTCCGCCAGTTTTCTATCCTTCTGACAGAGTCGAGTATAACAGAAAGAGCCATCCGGATGAAGATCACAAGATGCCGGAAAGACATCATGCCGCGCCACTGGCTTCGCTCTCCTCCGCCCTCATCTCCGGGCTTCTGAAAAACAGGATCACCGGCAGCACGACCGCGACGGTCAGCAGCGCGTTGAAAAGCTGCGGGTCTCCGATCGGCGAATCAAACAGAAAATGGTCCGCCATCACGAGAAGAATCCAGCCGAGGCCCTTTCGCCTGTGGTTTTTGCCGGAGGTCCTCACGATCAGATAAAGACCGGCTGCCGTCACCGCCGCATAGGCCCAGTGCGATCCGAGTGAGCAGGAAACCCTGTCCAGCGCCGCCGGAAACGCCTGATTCACGTCCTTGAAGCCGCTGTCCGTGATGTAGGCGATATCCTCCTCCATCTGGAAGCCCATCCCGACGCACATGCCGATGCTGAGATAATCCTTCAGCGACTTCCGCCCCAGCGCATACAGGAGCAGCGCTGCCGTCCCCAGCTTCAGGAGTTCCTCCGCGATGCCGGTTTCGAGAGAACCGAGCCACGCGTAGGAATAGGCCTTTCCCATCAGGCCGGTCATCAGATCGTCGAACCCTCCGTTCAGCTCCCCGGCGAAGGCGGACGAGATAAACGCCCCGCATCCGGCGGCGGCCAGCAGTTCAAGCCCGCTGATCCGGTATTTTGCGCTTACCCGTCTCATGAAGATGCCAAACGGAACGATATATGCCAGAAACGGCAGAAAGGCGCTGTACACCTTCAGATACTGCACTGCGGCCGTGCTGTCCTGTCCGATAAAGTCCGATTCATTGATCAGAAGTCCCAGTGCGAACAGCAGAATCAGGACGCCGGCCGCCAGCGTCCTGTGATTTTTCTTCGTCAAACTCATAGTCAGTCTCCCTTACATGCAGTCAGTCATCAAGTCTTTCTGCATTATGCCACTTTCCGTGTGTTTTGGAAAGAAAGGCAGGAAGACGCCGCCGTATCTCACTGTGCGAAATGCTCCTTCGCGAACTCCATGTCCTGCACGACTTCCAGAGTGCCGAGATACTTTCTGTCTCTGTCCCGCACTGCCATGTAGGTCACGAGGACGGTGCGGCCGTTTTTCTCCATCCAGACGGGAACGCGGTCTCTTCGTCCGTTCCGGAAATCGTCAAGGATGGCGCGGACCATCGGCTCGATCTTCGGCGGGTGGCAGGAAAACACTTCTCTGTCGATGGCCATACCGGGCCGTTTGAAGACCTTATGTCCCTCGTTGAAGTAGCGGTTGATGTTGTCCGCGTCCACAAACGTCAGCTCCGCCGGTATCGTGTTGAGAAGAGCCGTGAGCTGTTCGACCGTCATATGTCCGCCGGGCATGACCACCTCGCCCTCTCCCGCGGAAAGCGCCGCCGGCGCCTCTTGCTCCGCCTCCGGCCATCTTTCGCCCTTCACACCGAGGCAGTCGTCATAGTCTCTGCTGTCCCGGTAGATCCGGTGCCACTCTGTCTGAGTGAAATTCACGGCGCAGATCGGGAAAAGAATATTGTGTTCCTTATAGATCATCTCCTCCGCTCTTTTCAGAACTGCCCGCAGCCGCTCCGTCCACGCCGCGTCATGCTCCCGGATCTTCCCGAGCTCCGCCAGCTCATCCCGGATCTCATCGTCGACGGTCCACATCACATCCGCGGGACCGGAAATCTCATAGTGTACCTTCAGCAGAGGATACAGAAGATCGCCCTTTTTCGCATAGTGGACAGAGAGCTCTCGGATACGGGAAAGCAGGCCGTCCACCTCTTCGCCGGCGTCCAGACGCGCCTTCGCCTCCGCGATCCGGCCGGCCAGAGCTTCATTTTCCCTCGTCAGCGTATTCAGCGGATGCCCGTCAACGGCCGCCAGCTCCGCCGCCCGTTCCTTTTTGCCTCCGTAGTCCTTCCGCGCCGCGAGTTCCTTCGCCCTCTTAACAGATGCCATAACTTCTTTTTCCGCATTGGCGATCTGTTCCTCCCTCGTGGCGCCGTGGAACAGCGCGGAGTGAATGTCGCAGAGCTTCTGAACCTCCGTCAGAGGCGTTCCCTCACGCATCAGCTCCTGCTCAGCCTGCATGATCTCGGAAGCCTCCACATCGCGGAACTTTTCCGCGAAATCCTTCCGGACGCTCTCCAGAGATTCGCCCGCGCCAAGACGGCGCAGATAGCCCTTGAGATCCTCCATGCGCGACGGCTGCGGCGCGGGCTGTGTTTCCGGCTTTTCCGGGCGCGACGGCTGCGGCGCGGGCTGTGTTTCCGGCTTTTCCGGGCGCGGCGGCTGCGGCGCGGGCTGTGTTTCCGGCTTTTCCGGGTGCGGCGGCTGCGGCGCGGGCTGTGTTTCCGGCTTTTCCGGGCGCGGCGGCTGCGGCGCGGGCTTCTCCTCCGAAAACGTGAAGCCGTGCTCCGTCAGCGCCGCGATCACCTTTTCCATCGGGATATTTTTCATCCTGGCTCCCCGCGGCAGCGTCATCAGCTTTCCGACCGAGTGCAGCATGGCCGGCTTTCTGATCTCCCTGAATCCCAGCTTCTCCATGATGTCCCCGATCTCCGGATATTCTGTGACCAGTTCAAAAACCGAACGGTTAAGATCGATCATTTTACTCATTTCGATGTCCTCCCTGTCTTTCTGCCTTCATTATGGAGCCATACGGTCCGCGCGTCGGTTGCCTTCCCAACATTTTCGGACTGATTTTGACACAGAATCGTTCTTTCCATGCCAAATCGACAAAGTCAGAACGAAGTGTTGCATACCCCGGGCAGAAGGTGTATCATGCAGTTAATGGCATATGCCAATAATTGCAACAGGAGGTCATGATGCCGAGACCGCAGAAAATGAGAACCGTCTACCAGCTTCCGGTCTGCAGGAGTTTTCTCGCCGACCCCTCTTCCGGCGATATATCTCTGACGCTGGATGAGCTGGAGGCAATCCGGCTGACCGATCAGGAGGGACTGGATCAGTCCGCCTGCGCGGAACGGCTGCATGTCGCGCGATCCACCGCCCAGAACATCCTCCGCGGCGCGCGCGGCAAAGTAGCCGACGCGCTGGTCAACGGAAAGTCCATCCATATCGCCGGCGGAAACGTCGAATACTCCGATGACAGCCGTTTCGGCTGCTGCAGATGGGAGTTCCGGTCTGTGCCGGCGGTCGGCGGCATCAACGGTTTAAGAAAGGAAGGAAAAGAGACAATGAATGTAGCCGTCACCTATGAAAAGGAAACAGGCGATATCTTCCAGCATTTCGGACGAACAGAGTATTTCAAGGTCTACGAACTCGACGGCGGACGGATCGCCGGCTCCCGTGTGGTCAGCACGAACGGCCAGGGTCACGGCGCGCTCGCAGGCGTTCTGAAAGAGCTGAAGGCAGACGCGCTGATCTGCGGCGGCATCGGCGGCGGCGCGCAGATGGCGCTGTCGGAAGCGGGAATCCGGCTGTACGGGGGCTGCAGCGGCAGCGCCGATCAGGCGGTCTCCGATTTCCTGAACGGCAGCCTGCATTATCAGGAGGACGTTCGCTGCGACCATCACGGTGAGCATCACGGCGGGGACTGCGGACATGAGGCGGGTACCTGCGGTCACGGCTGCCATTCTTAAGCAGCCATCCGTCCGGAGCCGCCATTTCTCACAAGCAGAAATCCGGTCCGGCTGCCATTCAAACATGGCGGCCGGACCGGAGCCCCTTCTTATGTCTGTTTTCTTTTTCTGTCGGGCTTCCTCACAGAAAACCCGAATCTTCCGAGCTTTTCCCCGAGGGCAAAGTATTCTCCGTGCGAGTAGGCGATCAGATCCGCCTTCCCGAGATCCAGCCGGCCTTTTCCGTCGAGCAGGGAAGAATCCACGTCGACGGCGAGAACCTCCGCCACATACATGTCATGGGAACCCAGATGCAGCGTGTTCCGCACCCGGCATTCAAGGCACACCGGACTCTCCGCGACGCCCGGAACCGCGACGCTGGAAGACCGCAGCTGCGTCAGCCCGGTCAGCGCCCATTTGTCGGCATCCCGGCCGCTCTTCACGCCGGCCAGATCGGCGGCCCTCGTCAGTTTCCGGGTCGTCAGATTGATCACGAATTCTCCCGTCTTCTCAATATAGTCATGCGTCAGCCTTGACGGTCTTACGGAAACGGACACCATCACCGGATCGGAACATACCGTTCCCGCCCACGCCGCCGTCATCAGATCGGAGTGCCCCTCTCCATCCGCGGATGTCACAATGACCGCGGGTACCGGAGCCAGAAGATTCGACGGCTTCCAGATTTCATGGACGGCCGCTGCCCTTTTATCAGCTGCCTTCCTCTTTTGATAAAAAGCGTGTTTTTCTGCCATATTGCCCTGTTTCCTCTCAGACGGTCTCTGTCCGCGAAAGCCCGAAAAGCCCCCGCGCTTTGAATTGCATTTATCTGAACAAAGCGTAAATCCCGGAAAATGCCGGCGGCCGCGCGTCCGAACCTGCCCCGGGGCATTCTGCGTACCTGTCACAGCACGTCCTGATACGCCTCGTTTCCGATCATCAGCTTTCTGGCATAGGAGCAGGTCGGAAGGATCCGGACGTGCCTCACCCGTGCCTCCCCGATCACCTTCTCCACCAGCTTCCGCGCGATGCCCTGGCCTTCGTGTCCGGGCCGGACGCCCGTGTGCGTGATGATCCACACCGTCTCGGAGGCGCTGAACTCGCACTCTCCGATCAGCCGGCCGTCCTGATAGGCGGCGCTCCGCTGTGCCTTCTCCTCAAATACGATGGAGACCGGCTCATTTTTGACTCCGTCTTCTCTCTCTGTCAACTGCCTGTTCCTCCTTCTTCTCCGGAATCATCCACCAGTAGGAAACAACGGCCGCAATGACATACGCCGCAGCCGGGACGTCCTGACTTCCGCACTGTCTTCTGCCGTGATGATTATAACAGGTACGGATCCGCATTCATATCGGAAATGCATGCCGTAATCTTTCCGGAGAATGCATGCCGCACCCTTGCCTCCCGGAAATCCATTCCGCCTGCGTCTCCGTCTCTCAACCTCATGACCATCCGTCTGTCCCCGCCTTTTTCAGCCCCGCGAGGAAGGCTTCTGTGATCGGAATGCTGATCAGCGTCGACAGGATGTCCGCCGCCGGCTGCGCGGTTTCGATGCCTGTGAGGCCGAAAACCGCCGGCAGGATCAGAATCAGCGGGAGGAAGAGAATGCCGGCCCGGAGAGCGGACAGAAAGGTCGCCCGTCCGCTGACGCCGGTGCTCTGGAACAGCATCCCCGCCGTGATGGAGTAGCTCATGAACAGACCGGATAAGGACTGCCATCTCAGCGCGGCCGCTCCGATCGCGACGACCTCCGGATCATCGCGGAACCAGCGGATGATCTCCGGCGAAAAGACCGCGCAGAGAAGCGCGAAACCGCCGACAAGAGCCGTCCCCGACGACGAGGTGAACCGGAACCCTTTCCGGACCCGTCCGTACCGTCCCGCGCCGTAGTTGAAGGATGCGACCGGCTGATAGCCTTGTCCGATGCCGATCGCGATGGACGCGAGGAAGGCGGTCACTTTCGCGACAATGCCCATCGCGGCGATCGCGGCGTCTCCGTAGACAGCCGCCTGATGGTTCAGCACGATGGTGGTCAGACTGTTGAGACTCTGCCGGACGAGACTGGGCATCCCGGTCGCGATGATCGAGCCGACCAGAACGCCGCTGCGTGAAATATTCCGGACGTGGAACTCGCTGACGACGTCGTCTCTCCGGAACATGAACAGCAGAATCAGAAAGCTGACGACCTGAGACAGCGCGGTGCTGAGACCGGCGCCGGATACACCCAGTCCGAAGCCGAACATCAGAATCGGATCCCCGGCGAGATTGAGAATCCCGCCCGTCGTGAGCCCGACCATCGCGTAGGCGGCATGGCCCTCGTACCGCAGGATGTTGTTGAGCACACAGCTCACGGAAAGGAACGGGCCGGACAGCAGGATCCAGAACACGTACTGACGAGCGTATGGCAGAATCGTCTTCGTGCTGCCGAGCGCGCGTAGAAGCGGATTCATGAAGACCAGACCGGCCGCGGAGACCGCGGCGCTCACCGCGATCGAGAGGAAGAAGCTCGTCGAGGCGAACTTTTTTGCCTCGTCGAAATGCTTCGCGCCGAGCTTACGTGATATGTTGCTGCCCGCTCCGTGGCCGAACATGAAGCCGATCGCCTGATAGATCGCCATCAGCGAGAAGACAATGCTGACCGCGCCGGCGGCGGACGTTCCCAGACGGCTGACGAACCATGTGTCGGCGGTATTGTACAGATTCGTGACCATCATGCTGATGATGGTCGGTACGGCGAGGGAGAGGATCAGACGCGGTACGGGCGTCTCCGTCATCTTCCGGTACTGGGATGTTTCATATGAAGCGGCTGACTGACTCAAATCGTTCCTCCCCTTCGTTTCTGTATTTTCACTGCAGAATTTCCCGGGCGCTCCGGATTCCCCTGCCCGGCCGCTCTGCCGCCCGTTCGTTCGGAACGTTCCGTTTTTCCTGACACCGGATGCGCTTCGAAACGTCAGACCGCAAGACAGCAGCCGCAGGGGGATCTTCCGATCCGCCCTGCGGCCTGTGCGCGGGTTACTCCTGCGGCCGTCTCCGCCGCGTGGTTTGCCTTTGCTTCTGTTCTGTCACTGAATGATGCCCGGTCCCTCCAGCGTCGTGCGCTGGCGGACATACTTCGGAAGGAGCTTCGGAGAGACAAGATCCGTATGGATGCCGGCCGCGTCCAGCTCTTTCTCATAGGCCGCCACATGGTCCATGTTCAGCGGGCCGACCGTCACTTCCTTGCAGCGCGCGCCGGCCGCCCGGCCCGCGTCGCGTCCGAAGACGATGACGTCAAGAAGCGAATTGCCCATCAGACGGTTCGTGCCGTGCACGCCGCCGGTCACCTCGCCGGCAGCGAAAAGGTTCTTCACGCCGGTTTCGCAGTTCGTGTCGATGTCGAGTCCGCCGTTCTGGTAATGCAGCGTCGGATAGACGAGGATCGGCTCTTTCGTGATGTCGATCCCGCGCTTCTCGAACATCCGGTACATCGCCGGGATTCTTTTCTGGATCGTGCCGGCACCGTTCTTGATTTCGATGATCGGTGCGTCAAGCCAGACGCCGCACCCGTGCTCGGTCTTCACGCCGTTGCCCTTCCGGCACTCGCGGATGATCGCCGCGGCTTCCACGTCACGGGTCTCCAGCGGATGAACGAAGATGTCGCCGTCCTTGTTGACCACCTTGGCGCCCAGAGAGCGGACCTTCTCCGTCACCAGCGCGCCGTAAATCTGATCCGGATAGGCGACGCCGGTGGGATGATACTGCAGAGTGTACTGATACAGCAGCTTTGCGCCGGCACGGTAGCCGAGCACCAGTCCGTCCGCCGTCGCTCCGTAATGGTTGGAGGTCGGGAATCCCTGGTAATGCATGCGGCCCGCGCCGCCGGTCGCCAGAATCACGCATTTCGCGCGGACGACGAAGAGCTCCAGTGTCTCCATGTTGAGCAGAATCGCGCCGGCTGCATTTCCCTTGTCATCCTTCAGAATCTCGATCGCGGACGTGAACTCAAGAATCGGAATGCCGCGGTTCAGCACTTCGTCCCGCAGGGTCCGCATGATCTCGGCGCCGGAGTAGTCCTTGCAGGCGTGCATTCTCTTCCGGGACGTGCCGCCGCCGTGCGTCGTGATCATGTCGCCGTTCTCGTCCTTGTCGAACTCGCAGCCGAGTTTGTTCAGCCAGAGGATGTCCTCCGGCGCCTCGGTGACGAGCTTCGCGACGAGCTCCTTCTTCGCCATGAAATGGCCGCCGCCGTAAGCGTCGAGGAAATGCTGCTGCGGCGAATCGTTCGGCTTGTCCGCCGCCTGAATGCCGCCCTCCGCCATCATGGTGTTCGCGTCACCGGTGCGGAGCTTCGTCGCGATCAGGACCTTCGCCCCCGCGTCGTCGGCCTCGATGGCCGCCGAGCAGCCGGCTCCGCCTCCGCCGATGATGAGCACGTCCGTGTCATAAGCCGGTTTCGTGAGGTCCACCTCGCCGGCGTGTACGCGCGCGTGGGCTTCCAGCATCGCAGCCAGCTCGTGAGGCGCCTTCTCGCCCTTGTTCGGCCCCACCTTCAGTTCCTCGAAGGCATCCTGGTTGTAATCCGGATGGAACTCGGCAAGGAGCGCGTCCTTCTCCTCCGCAGTCATCCGTCTCGGCTCCGCCGCCGCGTTGGCCGCACGTTTCTCAGCGACTTTTTCGATCGATTCCTTATAGCTTTCTGGATACATGTTCTCTCCTCCGTCGCTTACGCTTCAATGTCGCGGTTATTGTACATCTCACGGATCTCCGCGTCGGACTTGTTCATATACGCTTCCATCGCATCCTTGAAATTGCCGTCGTAGATTTCCTTCACTCTGGCCTTCAGATGCTCCGCATCCGGGGTCAGATATTTGCCGTTGAGGCGCCGCGCCAGCATCGCGACCTGCGGATGGGAGATACCCGCCGGGCAGCGGGAGGAGCAGACGCCGCACATCACGCAGTCAAAGGAGAGCTCCGCGCACTTCTTGAAATCGCCGCGCTGGGCGTAGGCGATGTACTGCATAACATCGAGGCCCTGGGTGCATGCCTTCGTGCAGGCGTTGCAGCCGATGCAGGAATAAATTTCCGGATAGAGCTGCATCATGATCTGCTGGGTCGGCTCCACCTTGTTGATATCATAGACCTGCTTTACAAGCGGGAAGAACGGCAGGGTCGCGACATACATATTGTCCTCGACCTTCGTCTGGCAGGCGAGCGCCATCTGAAGCTCCTGCTTCCCCTTGATGCGGTAGATGGTCGCGCAGGCGCCGCAGAAGCCGTTGCGGCAGCCGCAGCCGCGGACCAGCTGATAGCCGGCGTATTCCATCGCCGTCATGATCGTCAGATTGTCCGGCACTTCGTATTTCTTCCCGAAGAAGAACACATTCACATTTGCCATGATTGGTACGTCCTCCATATATTGGAATCGGACTTCAGGTTACAAAGATAAAAGAGCGCTCCGAGCCATGTCCTCCTGCCCTCAGGGCAGGAGGCTCCGGCTGTCGCCGTATGCGTCTCTCCTGCCGTTCCGGTCCGGCCGCAAGCGGCCTTCCCGTCGCGTCAGTCGATCCGCGCTGTCCGCGCTCCGAGCCATGCCCTCCTGCCCTCAGGGCAGGAGGCTCCGGCTGTCGCCGTATGCGTCTCTCCTGCCGTTCCGGTCCGGCCGCAAGCGGCCTTCCCGTCGCGTCAGTCGATCCGCGCTGTCCGCGCTCCGAGCCATGCCCTCCTGCCCTCAGGGCAGGAGGCTCCGGCTGTCGCCGTATGCGTCTCTCCTGCCGTTCCGGTCCGGCCGCAAGCGGCCTTCCCGTCGCGTCAGTCGATCCGCGCTGTCCGCGCTCCGAGCCATGTCCTCCTGCCCTCCGGGCAGGAGGCTCCGGCTGTCGCCGTATGCGTCTCTCCTGCCGTTCCGGTCCGGCCGCAAGCGGCCTTCCCGTCGCGTCAGTCGATCCGCGCATGGCTCGTAGCTTGTCAGTATTCCGGAGGCAGCTTCGCCAGCTGATCGAAGCTGAAGACCGGCCCGTCCTTGCAGACATACTTGTCGCCGATATTGCAGCGGCCGCACTTGCCGATCCCGCACTTCATCCTCATTTCCATCGTCGTCCACACCTGCGACTCGTTGAATCCCAGCTTCTTCAGTCCCTCGAGCGTGAAATGGATCATGATCGGCGGTCCGCAGATGATCGGCACCAGCGTCGTCGGGAAGTTCAGCTCCGTCACGTAGTTCGGAACGAATCCGACATGGCCGTCCCATCCCTCCTGCTCGCGGTCGATGGTGAGGTACACGTTCGTATTGGGACAGTTCATCCACTCGTCCAGAATCTCCTGGTAATCCACGAGATCGTCCTTCGAACGGGAACCGTAGAGGACGTTGATCTGGCCGTAGTTTTCCCGGTTGTCACGGCAGTAGTTGATGACGCTGCGCAGCGGCGCGAGGCCGATGCCGCCGGCGATGAAGAGCAGGTCCTTGCCGCGGAAGAACGTATCCACGGGGAACCCGTTTCCGTACGGACCGCGGACGCAGATCTCCTGACCTACGTCCATCGCGTGCAGCCAGCTTGTCAGACAGCCGCATTTCTTGATGGAAAACTCCATGTATTCCTCGTTGGTCGGCGAGGACGTAATCGAGAACATGCCTTCGCCGATCCCCGGGATCGAGAGCATCGCGCACTGGCCCGGGATATGCTCGAACAGCTTCTTTCCGTCGGTTCCGACGACCCGGAAGGTCTTGACATCCGGCGTATCTCTCCGGATATCCGTCACGACACCGAGCTGCGGAATCAATTCCTCTCTCTCCATCATCCCTTGTCCACCTCCAGTGTCTTCATCACCTTCACGATATTCATCTGAATCGGGCACTTCCGGAGGCAGCGCCCGCAGCCGACGCAGCTGAAGACGCCGTCATACCGGATCGGATAATACACCAGCTTGTGCATGAAGCGCTGGCGGAACCGTTCCTTCTGGGTCTTGCGGGGCGTGCCGGCCGCCATCATCGTGAAATCGTTGTACATGCAGCTGTCCCAGCAGCGGTACCGCTCGACGCCGTGGCCCGAATCGAAGTCGTTGATGTCGAAGCACTGGCAGGTCGGGCAGACGAAGGTGCAGGCGCCGCAGCCGAGACAGTGGCTCGAGAGCTCGTCCCACTCCGGGGAATTGAAGAGCTCCAGCTCACGCTCCCGGTTGTCAGACGGCTTCAGGCCGGCCAGAGGCAGCCTCGCAAGAATCGCGCGGGCCTTCTCCACCGCCGCACCGACGGCTTCCTCTCCGCCCTCCGTGAGCACATCCTTCGCCTGCGCGGCCAGCTTCTCGCCCTTCTCCGTCATCGGCTCGAGGTAGAAGACGCCGTCCGCGATCCAGGCGCGTGCGTCTCCGTCCGACGGCTTCGCCGCGTCGATTCCGAAGGATCCGCAGAAGCAGGTCTCTCCCGGCCGGGAGCAGGCCAGCGTCACGATCGTGCTGTGCTCTCTTCTCGTCTTGTAGTTGGTATCCACCGGATCCGCGAGGAACACGCGGTCAAGGACGCTGAAGGAACGGACGTCGCAGGCCCGCGCGCCGAAGATCACGAAATCCTCGGATTCCTTCCGCTCGTCGAAGATCTCGATCTTCTTTCCCTCGCGGCGGAACTTCACCAGCGGCTGGATCTGCGGGAAGAAGAAGTCCTTCGCCGAGCGGCGTGTGTTGAGGCGCGTGCTCAGCTTCTTCCCTGCCTCGTAGCGTTCAAAATCCGCCTCTCCCTGAGCATTGTCCACCGGAAGGTAAACCGTCTCATTCCTGCTGAGCGCACCCAGCAGCTGATCCAGCTTCTCAAACGCGATCTGATAGATCATTATTCGGCGCCTCCTTTCTGCACGACGGACGGCTCCGCGTCCTGATCCTGTGTGTAGGCGCACATCGGGCTCATCTGGCCGACCTCCGCGCCGGCCTGGAACTCACCGTAGAGATCGTTGAAATCCTTGATGAACTTCCGGTTGAGCAGATGAAGCGGGATATGCTCGGGGCAGACGCGCGAGCACTCGCCGCAGTCCGTGCAGCGGCCCGCGACGTGGTACGCGCGGATGATATGGAACATATTCTCCTCGAAGGAGTCGCGGGCGCCCCGGTTCTGGACGCCGGATGCCGGATTGTCGAAGACGCACTTCTCGCACGTGCAGGCCGGGCAGACGTTCCGGCAGGCGTTGCAGCGGATGCAGCGTGAGAGCTCCCCGCGCCAGAACTCGAAGCGTTCCTTCGCGCTCATCCTGTCAAGCTTCTCCACGAGGTCGAAACGTCCGGAATCCGGGACCACGTCGCCGTCCTCTCCGATCAGCTCGTCGTAGACCACATGCTTCTTCGATTTGCAGGCGAGGCACTTGTCCAGCATCACCTCGTACGCCGGGACCGTCTCCTCGCCGTAGATCGTCGTGATCTTCAGCGTGCCGTTCTCATTCTCGATATCCGTGATGCCGTCAATGCCGCGGGCACGGAGCTTCTCGATGTCCGCCTTGCCGTAGCTCGGAATCCCGATGACGTAGATGTTCTCCCGGTGAAGCTTGTGCTCGGTCTCGAGCTGGTTGAAGCTGTAGGTATCGCAGGGCTTCAGGAACGCGAGCACCTTCCCTTCCTTCTCCGACTCTTTGATCAGATACTTCGAAAGGTTGTCCGCGCAGAAATCGTTGTAGACAAAATGACTGCGTACATCCTCCGCGCTGGTGAAGACGGCCGGCGTGATATCGTAGACGAACTGGCCTTTCTGCCAGCCGAGCACACGGTTCACGGTTCCGTCCTCGAGCAGCTCGCAGGCGCGTTTGATCAGTTCTGCTTGCATCTTATATCCTCCAGTCTAACGTTCGGACCCAGCCGGGTGATATCTTCCACAAAGCTGTCCATGACGCTCTTGAACCTCGATCCCTCCGCGGCGGAGACCCACTCGACGCGGGTCCGCGCGCTCTCGACTCCGAGATAGTTCAGCATGGAGAAGAGCATCGTCATCCTGCGCCTTGTGTGATAGTTTCCGGTGCTGTAATGGCAGTCGCCCGGGTGGCAGCCGCAGACGATGACGCCGTCGGCGCCGCGCTGGAAGGCGCGCAGGATGAACATCGGATTCACGCGGCAGGAGCAGGGCACGCGGACGATCTTGACGTTGGCCGGATAGCTCAGGCGGTTCGTTCCGGCGAGATCCGCGCCGCCGTAGGAGCACCAGTTGCAGCAGAAGGCGATGATCTTCGGTGAAAATTCCTTCGTTTCATTTACAGACATAACGCATCTACCTCCGCCATGATTTCCTGGTTCGAGAAGCCCTGAAGGTCCATCGCGCCGGACGGGCAGGTCACCGTGCAGGCGCCACAGCCCTGGCAGACGGCCGGGTTCACCGACGCGACGCGGCGCTTTCTGGTGGTGCGGTCCGGCATACGGAAATCTTTCTCAATATACGTGATCGCGCCGTACGGGCAGACCGTCTCGCACTGTGAGCAGCCGTTGCACATCATCTCATCCGGACGGGCGACGCACGGGTTGCCGACCAGCTCGTTCTTCGTCAGAAGTCCGATCACCTTGGCCGCCGCCGCGCCTGCCTGACCGACCGTCTCCGGAATATCCTTCGGTCCCTGACAGAATCCGCTGAGGAAGACGCCGGCCGTCGGGGACTCCACAGGGCGGAGCTTCGCGTGCGCCTCGGTGAAGAAGTCGTTCGTGTCCATCGAGGCCGTCAGCATCGTCGCGATATGACGCGCGCTGCGGCTGGGTTCGAGAGCCGCAGCCAGAACGACCATGTCCGCGTTGATGTGAAGCTGCTCATTGAGCAGCAGGTCGGACGCCTGAACCTCCAGTTTTCCGGTCGCCCGGTTCGGGGTGACCTTGCCGACCGCGCCCTTGATGTAATGCACGTTGTACTGCTCCACCGCCCGGCGATAGAACTCGTCGAAGAGCTTGCCCGGCGTGCGGACGTCGATGTAGAAGACGTAGATGTCGGTATCCGGATAATGATCCTTCGTCAGGATCGCGTGCTTCGCCGTGTACATGCAGCAGACCTTTGAGCAGTAGGTCTTGCCGCCGTGGCAGCTGTTCTCCGTTTCTCTCGAGCCGACGCACTGGACAAAGACGATCGTCTTCGGCTCCTTCCCGTCGGAAGGCCGGACCAGATGGCCGCCGGTCGGGCCGGCCGCGCTCATCAGACGCTCGTATTCAAGGGAGGTGACCACATCCGGGCTCTGGGAATACGCGTACTCATCAAAGCGGTCGACGCCGATCATCTCATAGCCGGTAGCCGCGACGATCGCGCCGTATTCCACGTCGATGAGCTCGTCCTTCGCCTCGTAGTTGATGGCGCCGGCGCCGCAGACCTTGGAGCAGACGCCGCATTTCCCGGTGTTCAGCCTGATGCAGTACCGTGGATCAATGGTCGCCACCTTGGGCACCGCCTGCGCGAACGGGATATAGATCGCGCGCCGGTTGTTCAGGTTGAAATTCCACTCGTCGGGCACCTTCTTCATCGGGCATTTCTCGGTGCACTCGCCGCAGCCGGTGCATTTCGTCTCGTCGACATAGCGGGCCTTGCGCCGGATCGTGACGGTGAACTGACCGACAAAGCCCTTCACCGCCTCCACCTCGGAGTAGCTGTAGATGTGGATCCGCTCGTTCTGGCCGACCTCCACCATCTTCGGGGTGACGATGCAGGAGGAGCAGTCCAGCGTCGGGAAGGTCTTGTCCAGCTGGGCCATCTTGCCGCCGATGGTCGGCTTCGACTCCACGATATCGACGTCGAATCCGGCCTCCGCGATATCGAGAGCCGTCTGCATACCCGCGATGCCGCCGCCGATCACCAGCGCCCGCTTCGTGACAGGCGTGGAGCCCGCGGTCAGCGGGCTGTCCAGCGTCGCCTTTGCCACAGCCGCCTTCATCAGCGCGATCGCCTTCTGCGTCCCCACCGCCTTGTCTTTGTGGACCCAGGAGCACTGCTCACGGATGTTGGCCACCTCGAGCATATATGGGTTCATGCCCACGGACTGGACTGCCTTGCGGAATGTATTTTCATGCATTCTCGGGGAGCAGGTGCACATCACGACGTTGGTCAGCTGATACTTCTTCACTGATTCCTTCACCAGCTCCTGGCCGGCTTCGGAGCACATATACTGGTAGTCAGCGGAGAAAACCACGCCCGGTACGGATCTCGCCGCCTCGGCCACCGCCTTGACATCCACGGTCGCCGCGATATTGCTGCCGCACCAGCACACAAATACGCCAATTCTCTGCATTTGATTTCTCCTTTATTTCGTGAACTTGCGGTATGCGCTGACCAGTGCCTGCTGCGGAAGGTCCGGATCAAGCAGCGCAGGGATGTCGTCGGGTGTCAGATGGTTCGCGCCCTGACGGCGGACCATCGCCAGACGGACCGCTTCGATGAGCTTCGCCGGCTGAACCTGCCGCGGGCAGCGCTCGATGCAGGCCATGCAGGACATGCAGCGGTAGACGCTTTCGCTTGCCATCAGCTTGTCGAGCTCTCCCTTTTCCACCATCATCACGAACTGATGCGGATGGTATTCCATATTGTCATACGACGGGCAGGTCGCGGAGCAGCGTCCGCAGCGCATGCATTTAAGCGGATTCGCGCCGCTGATGGCTTCGATCTCTTCCTTCGTCACTTCATACTCAGAGGCCATTCACGCACCCTCCTTTCCCGCTCTTACGCCCGGACAGACCGCATCGGCGGCGTCCGCGCCGGCCGGCGTCTCCGCGGGATCCTTGACGCCAAGCGCCTCAGCCAGCAGTTCGGTGAAGTATCGGGTCTCCACTCCGCTGCCCTCCGCGTGCTTCCGCAGATTGTAGTAGCACAGCGGGCAGGCCGTGATCAGCGTCTCGCAGCCCTGATCCTTCGCGTTGGCGAGGATCGCCTTCACCCGCTTCTCCGGAATCGTCCGGTCCTCCAGCACGAGGTAGCCGCCGCAGCATTCGTTCCGCTGGGCGTAGACGACCGGTTCCGCGCCGATCGCACGGATAAAATCCTCCATGATCGTCGGATTCTCCGGATTGTCCATCGCCATCACGTTGCCGGGACGGAGCAGCAGGCAGCCGTAGTAGGCGCCGATCTTCTTTCCCGTGAACGGATGCTTTACCGCCTTCTTCACCTGATCGTAGCCGATCTCGTCGCGGAGCAGCTCCAGATAGTGGATTTCCTTCGTCTCCCCGTGATAGCTGATGCCGTCGGCCTTCAGATAGTTGTTGGCGCGCTCCGAGACGTACTCGTCCGCCGCCATATCGTGATTGACCTGCTTGATGACGTTGTGGCAGGCGGAGCAGAGCGTGACCAGCGTCCGGTTCTCCTCTCCGGCTTTCGCCAGCGCCCGGACCGAGCTCAGTTTGATGGCGATCTCGTCATGCGACAGCGGATAGACACCGCCGCAGCACTGCCACTCGGGGATCTCCTCCAGCGTCGCGCCGAGCACCTCGGCGGCGCGTCTTCCGTACTCGTCAAGATCGCGCGCCTTGTTCTTCAGCGTACAGCCCGGAAAATAACTGTAAACCATTTTGCCGTCCTCTTCCTTTCTTCTCACAGACCCGTCTTCAGTTTGCCATATCCTCCGGATGGAAGACCTCGTCGAACCGCTCCGGCGTCAGGAAGCCGAGCTTCACGCAGGCGTCCTTCAGTGAAATGTTCTCCTCGAAGGCAAGATGCGCCGTCTTCGCCGCCTTCTCATAGCCGATGTAGGGGTTCAGCGCCGTCACCAGCATCAGAGAATTGTAAAGATTGTGATGCATCTTCTCCTCATTGGCGCGGATTCCCACAACGCAGTTCTTGCGGAAGGATTCCATCGACTCGGACAGAAGCCGCACGGACTGCAGGAAATTGTAGGCGATCACCGGCATGAACACATTGAGCTCGAAATTGCCCTGGGACGCGGCCATGCCGATCGCCGTATCGTTACCGATGACCTGCACCGCAACCATTGTCACCTGCTCGCACTGGGTCGGATTGACCTTGCCCGGCATGATGGAGGAACCCGGTTCGTTGGCCGGAATCGTGATCTCTCCGAGACCGTCGCGGGGACCGGAGGCCAGCCAGCGGACGTCGTTCGCGATCTTCATCATATCGGCGGCCATCGCCTTCACCGCGCCGTGAGCGAAGACGACCTCGTCCTTCGAGGTCAGCGCGTGGAACTTGTTCTCCGCCGTGCGGAAGGTCTTGCCGGTGAGCGCCGAGACCTTCTCCGCCACCAGCACATCGAAGCCCTTCGGCGCGTTGAGGCCGGTGCCAACCGCCGTGCCGCCCAGCGCCAGCGTCTTCAGCGGCTCCAGCGCGAGACGGACCAGCTCCACGTCCTTCTCAAGGGAACTCCGCCAGCCGGAAATTTCCTGGCAGAATTTGATCGGGACCGCGTCCTGAAGATGAGTGCGCCCGGATTTCACGATCGTCGGATTGGCCGCCTCGAGATCCCTGAACGCAGCGATCAGCCGCTCCGCGGAGGGAATCAGGCTGTCCTCCAGCGCGACCACAGCGGAGATATGCAACGCCGTCGGGAACGTGTCGTTCGAGGACTGACTCATATTGATATCGTCGTTCGGATGGCACAGCCGCTTGCCCGCGATGGCGTTGGCCCGGTTCGCGATCACCTCATTGGTGTTCATGTTCGACTGCGTGCCGGATCCGGTCTGCCAGACAACCAGTGGGAAATTGTCGTTCAGCCGGCCGGAGATCACCTCGTCGCAGGCCGTCGTGACGGCCTCCAGCTTTTCGTCCGTCATCTTCTCCGGCTTCAGCTCATGGTTCGCCTGCGCCGCCGCCTTTTTCAGAATGCCGAAGGCATGCGTGATCTCGCGCGGCATGGTCTCAATCCCGACACCGATCAGGAAATTCTCATGACTGCGCTCGGTCTGCGCGCCCCAGAGTCGGTCCGCGGGCACCCTGACTTCACCCATTGAATCATGCTCAATCCGATATTCCATGTGTATTCTCCTGTATGACTGGAAAAATGGTTGGAGAGGAAACTTGATAGGCGCATCAAAAGATACCTGTGCGGCCTACATAAGCTGATAGTAGCATACAGGTTTACAGTTAAACAATACAAACTAACGGTTTTATCGATATTGCATTATCGATAAAACCGTACTGTTTCAGTCGGGATTATGTTTTTTATCTCGTCATTCCATCCATCCGGACGAGCTGTCCATCTCGTTTCCAAGCCGCAGGTGCTGAGACAGCATCGCCAGCGACGAGGCAAGATCCTCATTCTGGACGAGCACGCCCTCCGGCACCTTGAGCTTCACCAGCGCGAAATTCCAGATTGCCCGGATGCCGCCGTCGACCATCCGGTCGGCCACGTCCTGCGCGGCCTCCGCCGGCACCGTGATGATGCCGATCTGAATATTTCTCCGGAGACAGTAGTCCCTCAGCTTCGCCAGTGACAGGACCTCGACGCCGCTGATCGTCTTGCGGATCACGCTGCGGCGCACGTCAAAGGCGGCGACAATCTGAAAGCCGTAAGCCCCGAATTCCCGGTTTCCGAGCAGCGCCCGCCCGAGCGAGCCCGCGCCCACGAGGACCGCTTCCTTGGTGTGATGATAACCCATGTAGAGCTCGATATCCTCGATCAGCGTATCCACCTCGAAACCGGCCTTCGGTCGGCCCTGCTTCGAGCTGACCGCCGCGATGTCTTTCCGCACCAGCACGTCGCTCAGCTCCAGCTCCTCCGCGATGGCGGCAGCCGATACGTGGCTCTTCCCTTCCGCCTTCGCGCCCTTCAGATACTGCAGATAATAAGGCATGCGCTGCAGTGCCTGCTTTGTCAGATAGGTGTTTTTCGCTTCCTGCGCGTTTCGTTTCATTGTGCCGTTCCGTCTCCGTTTCCGTTTTGTGCATGTCTTATCATTATAATGCCTGCACGGCCGTTTCGGTACCGCAAAATGCGCAGATCGTCCGGCGAAGAAAACATCGGCAAAAAAAACCGGAGGGAAATCGTCCCCTCCGGAATGGTTCCGAATCCGCTTCGTACGGGGTTCCGCGCCGGCCTGCTGTGAGAGCCGGCTGACAGCGGAAGGGCCGTGCCTCCGGTCCGGCGCTTACAGCAACCCGCCCTCGCCCAGACGCGCCAGTTCCTCCGCCTTCACCGGATCGTCCGCCAGAAGACGCGGCAGCACCAGGTCGAAAATCGTCCGCTTCGCGTACATCACGCAGCCCGGCAGTCCTGCCACCGGAATCCGGCGCTTGGTTCCGTCCGCGTCCGTTCTGTGAAGATACGCAAGCATAAACATCGCGCCCGGAAGCACCGGCGCGCCGTAGCTGATCACTTCAGCTCCGGTCTCCCGGATCGCGAGCGGCGTCCGGTCGTCCGGATCCACGCTCATCCCGCCGGTCACGCAGATCAGCTCCGCGCCCCGGTCAGCCTCCTCCAGAATGGTCCGGGTCGTCACGGCCGCGTTGTCGTCCAGAATCCGGTGATCGGCCACTTCCGCCCCGAGCTCCGTCAGCTTGTCCGCCACCACAGGCGTGAAGGTGTCCTGAATCCGTCCCTTGAAGATCTCGCTGCCTGTCGCGAGAATCGCGCACCTCTTCGGCTTCAGCGGCAGCAGAGAGAGAAGCGGACCGGGTCCGGCTGCCTCCTCGACCCGTTTCATCTTCTCCTTGCTGATGACCAGCGGGATCACCCGCATGCCGGCGAAAACCTGCTCCTTCCGGACAAGCGTATCGCCCCGCTTCGTCGCGATCATCACCTCGCCCACTGAATTGACCGCGACGAGCCGCTCGTGATCGACTTTGAGCACGCCCGGGCACTCGGCCAGCAGACTGATCTTGCCCTCCTTCGGCTCCGTAGCCCGCATATGCTCATTCTGGCAGAGGCGGCGCAGGATCTCGGCGCCCTCGTTCTCATGGAGCATCGAATCGTCCTTTTCCCAGACGTAGATGTGCTCCTTCCCGATGCTGAGAAGCACCGGAATATCTTCCTTCGTGATCACATGACCTTTGCGGAACACGGCGTCCTTCGTGACGCCGCGGATAATCTGCGTCATGTCGTGGCAGAGCACCTGCCCCACCGCGTCCTCGGTTCTGACCAGCTTCATCATGTTTCCTCCTTTTATTGAGAATGCATCCGTCCGTGCTCACTCCCGGAGCGGCTCCCGCCGCCGGACAGCAGGGCCGGGCTGCTGCGTCCATTCCCGCCAGCAGATCTCAGCTGCGGAGCAGCATCACCGCGTTCTCCGGCAGCGCGAGCCGCTCCGGAATCCGCACGGACGGCATCTCTCCCTTCGATATCTTCCACTGCATCATGTCCGCGCCCTCCGCGCACCGGAAAAACACGGTCCACTCGAACGGATCCTCCCGGGGAACTGCGGAGAGCACCGGCAGCGGCGTCCCGCCGTCCTTATCCACGGCGGAAAAGCTGTGCGCGCGAATGCCCACCGCCGTCACGTCCTCCGGAATGTCCCGACTGAGTGTGATCGTGATCCCGTAGGAAGGAATGTAGAGACGGTGTCTGTCGATCCGGACGGCGTCCGCCACATTCTTGCATCCGGACAGAATCGCGGCCTCCTTTGTCTCCGGGTTCGTGAAGAAGTCCCGCACAGGCTCGATCACCTCCACATGTCCCCGGTGCAGGCAGCAGACCGTGTCGCAGAGATGGAAGACCTCGTCCCGGTCGTGGGAGACGAAAACGGCCGGCCGGTGCATGTCCCGAAGAACGTTTCTCATCTCCTGCTCCAGCTGCCAGCGGAGATGGGTGTCGAGGGCCGAAAACGGTTCGTCCAGCAGGATCACATCCGGGTCCTGCGCCACCAGACGTGCCATCGCCACCCGCTGTTTCTGTCCGCCCGAGAGACGCGCGGGGTACTCCTCCTGAAGCTCGTCAATATGGAACTGCCGGAGGATCGACTCAAGCCGGTCCTCATCCACGTATCTCTCCCTGCGGCGGACCCCGGAGAGCAGACGGCTCCGCCTCCCTCTGCCGTCCGCGCTCTTTCCGTCCGGACCGGAGAATCCGTCTTTCTTCCGCATCGGCATGCCCGCCATCACGTTCTGGCGGACGGTCATGTTGGGAAACAGCGCGTAATCCTGGAACATATACCCCACGCGCCGTTTCTGGGGCGGGAGGCAGATTCCCCGCTCCGAATCAAAGAGCACTCGCCCGCCGAGCTCGATTCTTCCCTCGTCGGGGCGCTCGATGCCGGCGATGCACTTGAGCGTCATGGATTTTCCACTGCCGGACGCGCCGAGGAGGGCGAACACGCCCTCCCCGGTTTGAAATGAGACATCCAGTGCAAACTGCGCCAGCTGTTTCCTGATTCTGACCTCCATCACATATCTCCGTCGTTCCGTGCGGCCCGTCTTTTTCAGCGGCCCGCTCTTCCGGCCGGCCTCCCATGCCGTTTTCCGCTCATCGTCGCCAGATTCATCAGCACCACGATCACGAAGGCGATCACCAGAATCACCGCGACCCAGAATCCCGCCGTCGCGTAATCGCCGTCCTGTATCACCATCGCGATCTTCTGAGAGATGGTTCCCGTCCGTCCCGGAATGTTCCCGGCCAGCATGGAGGTCGCGCCGTACTCACCCAGTGCTCTCGCGAAGGTTAAGATCGTTCCCGACAGCACGCCCGGAGAGGCCGCCGGCATCACGACGCGCCAGAAGATCGTTGTCTCCGACATCCCCAGCGTCCGGGCGGCGTAGATCAGGCTGCTGTCCACCTGCTCAAACGCAGCCCGCGCGTTCCGGTACATCAGCGGAAACGCGATCACCGTCGCCGCGAGGACGCATCCCAGCCATGTCTGGACCACCCGGATGCCGAACGTATGCATCAGCTTGGCGCCCACTGGCCTCCGGAGCGAAAAAATCAGCAGCAGGATGAACCCGGCCACCGTCGGCGGCAGCACCAGCGGCAGCGTCAGAAGTCCGTCTGCCACGGCCCGAACGCCGGGCGAAGCCTTCACCACCTTCGCCGCCGCGAAGATCCCCAGAAAGAAGGCGGCCACCGTGGCGACGACTCCTGTCTTCAGCGAGATCAGAAGCGGACTCCAGTCCGTCTCCGCGAGAAACTTCAGGAACGTCTGCATCATTTATTCCCCATCAGTATGATCCCGGAAAGCAGCGCCTGTGCGGCCAATGCTGCCGGCATCACCGCTTCCCGGCCTGCCCGCCGCAGGCGGCCTATGAAGGACGCGTACGGTCCGGACTTCATCAGAGATTCGTATCAAAGCCGTACGAATCAAAGATTGTCTGTGCCTCCGCAGAGCAGAGGAATTGCACGAAATCCTGCGCAGCCGTCTTCTCCGCGTCGTCCGCCTCCGGGTTTTTCACCTGGGCCGCCGGATAGATGACGTCACCTGTTAGATCATACGGCACTTTCTCCAGAATCTCAAGCTTATCCCCGAGCCCGTGAAGATCCGAGACATACACCGTTCCGACCTCATCGGAGCCTTCGGAGACCGCGGCCGTCACGGCGCCGACATTTGCGCACTCATTGATTGTCACACCGCCAAGGGCTTCCGAAATCTCCGCCGTCGTGATCCTGGAGGCATCCTCCGCTTTCCTGAGAATGCCGAGATTCACCAGCGCCTCCCGCGTGTATTTCCCGACCGGAACCGATCCGTCCGCGATCGCGAGAGACGAAGCATCTCCCAGATTTTCAAGCCCGGTGACCTTCGTACCGCTGCCAGGATACGTCACGACACATACCTGGTTATTCACAACGTCAGCTCTTGTATTCTTCTCGATCATGCCTTTGTCAGACAGCTCGTCCATCTGTTTCTGCGCCGCCGAAAAGAACACGTCGCAGGGCGCGCCTTCCTCGATCTGCGTCATCAGCGTGCCGGAGCTGTCATAGCTTCCAACTACCTTCACATCCGGCTGGAACGCATTATACTTTACGATCAGCTCTTCCATCACCTGATTCAGCGACTTGGCCGCGAACAGCGTGATACTGGCGGAGGACAGCTTCTCCCCGCTGTAGGCAGGCCGCTCGGCAACGCTCTCCGCGCCGCTTGCCGCACGACTCTCCGACGTACTGGAAGCGGCCGCGGCAGGAACCGCGAGAAATCCTGCCGCCATCGTGCATACCGCGCATAATGCCACCATTTTTTTCATCATGACATTTCCTCCTTCCTGTCCGACGGAAAATTCTTTTTCTCCGCCGTTCTCTCCCAGAAGCTTTTTCGCGCCGTGGGATGGATGTTTCGCTTCATCCCGCTCACGTACGGCCCGTCTTGTTACGATCCGGATTCTCTCGTGATTCCCAGTATACCGGTTTCCGAACCGAGTGTCAAACAAATAGCACTCGATAGGAAATAAAAGCCCCGGGGACAGAACACTGTCCCCGGGTGCCATGAAAAGTAATGATTCTTCATTACTCGATGATCGTCGCGACACGGCCCGAACCAACCGTACGGCCGCCTTCACGGATCGCGAAAGTAAGGCCCTGCTCCATCGCGATCGGGTGAATCAGTTCGATCGTCATCTCGACGTTATCGCCCGGCATGCACATCTCGGTTCCTTCCGGAAGAGAGATCACACCCGTGACATCCGTTGTTCTGAAGTAGAACTGCGGACGATAGTTGTTGAAGAACGGGGTATGACGGCCGCCTTCATCCTTCGTCAGAACGTACACCTGAGCGGTGAACTTGTGATGGCAGGTAACCGTACCCGGCTTTGCGACGACCTGGCCACGGACAATGCCCGTACGGTCGATACCACGAAGAAGGATACCGATGTTGTCGCCCGCCTCAGCGAAGTCAAGGATCTTGTGGAACATCTCGATGCCAGTCGCAACGGAAGTGGACTTCGCATCCTTGACGCCGAGGATCTCAACCGGATCGTTCAGCTTCAGCGTACCACGCTCGACACGGCCGGTCGCAACCGTACCACGGCCGGAGATCGTGAAGACGTCCTCAACCGGCATCAGGAACGGCTTGTCGTTGTCACGGACCGGTTCAGGGATCCAGGTATCGACAGCGTCCATCAGCTTCATGATGGCATCGCCCCACTTGCCGTCCGGATCGTTCAGAGCCTGAAGAGCAGAGCCGCGGATGATCGGGGTATCCTCCTCGAAATCATACTCGGTCAGAAGCTCGGTGACTTCCATCTCGACCAGCTCAAGGAGCTCGTCATCGTCGACCATATCGCACTTGTTAAGGAAGACGACCATTCTCGGCACACCGACCTGACGGGCCAGAAGGACGTGCTCCTTTGTCTGGGCCATAACACCGTCGGTAGCCGCGACGACGAGGATCGCGCCGTCCATCTGAGCTGCGCCGGTGATCATGTTCTTGACGTAGTCAGCATGCCCCGGGCAGTCGACATGTGCGTAATGTCTCTTCTCGGTCTCATACTCAACGTGTGCTGTATTGATCGTAATACCACGCTCTCTCTCTTCCGGAGCCTTATCGATATTACCGAATTCGACGAACTGGTTACCCGGGCACGGAACTCTCCTTGCGAGAACTTCTGTGATGGCTGCGGTCAGGGTTGTCTTGCCGTGATCGACGTGGCCGATCGTACCGATGTTGACATGCGGCTTGGTTCTCTCAAAATGCTGCTTTCCCATTTTAGAAATTCCTCCTTGATGAATACTTAAAACAGGCAGAATAACCTTTCTGTTTTCTAAGGTTCACTATCTTGTATTATATTTCAAAGCCCGCTCATTTGCAAGCAAATTCAGGAAGCGCGCCGCCGCGGCATGCATGTCCCGTGACATGCACCCGGCGGCCGCCTCCTCCCGGCATCACAGCTGGTTGTCAGTTCTCTTTGCTGTTGAGAATCTTCGCGGCCACATTCTTCGGGACCGGCTCATAGCGCTCGAAGAACATCGAATAGTTGCCGCGGCCCTGCGTGCGGGAACGAAGATCCGTCGCGTAGCCGAACATCTCGGAAAGCGGGACGAAGCCATTGACCTGCTTGCCTCCGCCGATATCCTCCATGCTCTCGATGCGTCCGCGGCGGGAGTTGATGTCGCCGATGACATCGCCCATGTATTCCTCGGGCATCGTGACCTCAACCTTCATGATCGGCTCGAGAAGGATCGGATCCGCCTTGGCCATCGCTTCCTTGAAGCACATCGATCCCGCGACATGGAACGCCATCTCGGAGGAGTCGACCTCGTGATACGAACCGTCGTATACGTTCGCGTGGATGCCGACAACCGGATAGCCGCCCAGCGTACCGGACTTCATCGCTTCCTGAATACCGTCGTCGATCGCAGGGATGTATTCCTTCGGGATCGCGCCGCCGACGACCGTGCTCTCGAACTCGTAAAGATTCTCGCCATTCGGATCCATCGGAGTGAAGATGCACTTGCAGTGACCGTACTGGCCGTGGCCGCCGGACTGCTTCGCGTACTTGTACTCCTGCTGCACCTCGTGGCCGAATGTCTCCTTGTAGGAAACCTGCGGCGCGCCGACGTTCGCCTCCACATGGAACTCGCGGAGCAGACGGTCGACGATGATTTCCAGATGCAGCTCGCCCATGCCGGCGATGATGGTCTGTCCGGTCTCAGGATCCGTATGCTGCTTGAAGGTCGGATCCTCCTCGGCCAGTTTGCTCAGCGCGACGCCCAGCTTCTCCTGGCCGGCCTTGGTCTTCGGCTCGATCGCCAGCTCGATGACCGGCTCCGGGAACTCCATGGACTCCAGAATGATCGGGTGCTGCTCGTCGCAGAGCGTATCGCCCGTTCCGGTGAACTTGAGGCCGATAGCCGCCGCAATGTCGCCGGAATACACCTTGTCCAGCTCCATCCGCTTGTTGGCGTGCATCTGAAGGATACGCGCGACACGCTCCTTCTTCTGCTTCGAGGAATTGTAGACGTAGGAACCGGAGTTGAGCGTACCGGAGTAAACCCTGAAGTACGCCAGCTTGCCGACGAACGGATCCGTCATGATCTTGAACGCCAGCGCCGAGAACGGTTCCTCATCGGAGGAATCGCGGTGATCCGGCTCGCCGTCCGGCGTCGTGCCTTCGACCGGCGGGATATCCAGCGGGCTCGGCATATACTCGATTACCGCGTCGAGCATCTTCTGGATGCCCTTGTTGCGGTAAGCCGTGCCGCAGGTCACCGGGATGGCCGTACCTTCGCAGCAGCCCTTGCGGAGCACCTTCTTCAGGTCCTCCTGAGACGGCTCCTCGCCGTCCAGGTACTGCATCATCAGGTCCTCATCGAGGTCGCAGAGCTGCTCCACCATCTTGGTGTGCCACTCCTCGCACTGATCCTTCATGTCGTCCGGGATATCCGTGACCTCGATCTTCGTACCCTTCTCGTCCTCATAGAGGTACGCCTTCATCTCCATCAGGTCGACAATACCCTGGAAGGTGTCTTCCTTGCCGATCGGGAGCTGAATGCAGACCGGGTTCTTGCCCAGACGGGTCTTGATCTGTTCGACGCAGCCGTAGAAGTCAGCGCCGACGACGTCCATCTTGTTGACGAAAGCCATACGCGGAACATTGTACTTATCCGCCTGATGCCAGACATTCTCCGACTGCGGCTCGACACCGCCCTTGGCCGCGAAGACACCGACCGCGCCATCCAGCACACGGAGCGAACGCTCGACCTCAACCGTGAAGTCTACATGCCCCGGCGTATCGATGATGTTGATGCGGTGCTCCAGCGCGCCCGGCGCGGGCTTGGTTTCTTTTTCCAGAGTCCAGTGGCACGTGGTGGCAGCGGACGTGATCGTGATGCCGCGCTCCTGCTCCTCGACCATCCAGTCCATGGTAGCGGTACCGTCATGAGTCTCGCCGATCTTGTAGTTGACGCCGGTGTAGTAAAGAATCCGCTCGGTCAGTGTCGTCTTGCCGGCATCGATATGAGCCATGATACCGATATTTCTGGTCCTCTCAAGAGGATACTCTCTTCCAGAAGCAGCCATTGAATCTCCTTCCTATCAGAATCTGTAATGGGAGAAGGCCTTGTTGGCTTCTGCCATTCTGTGCATTTCTTCTTTTCTCTTCACGGACGCGCCCGTGTTGTTGATGGCGTCCATAATCTCGTTGGCGAGACGGTCCTCCATTCTCTTCTCGGACCTCTTGCGCGAGAAGTCGGTCAGCCAGCGAAGGCCGAGCGCCTGTCTTCTCTCCGGACGAACCTCGACCGGAACCTGATAGGTCGCGCCGCCGATTCGTCTCGCCTTGACTTCAAGCTGCGGCATGATGTTGTTCATCGCTTCCTCGAACGCGTCGACCGCCGGCTTGCCCGTCTTTTCTTCCACCTGAGCGAATGCGCCGTAGACAATCTTCTGCGCAACGCCCTTCTTGCCGTCCAGCATAATCTGATTGATCAGCTTTGTGACCAGTCTGCTGTTGTAAATCGGATCTGCTAAGACTTCTCTCTTCTGAGTATGTCCTTTACGTGGCACGTTACTTCCCTCCTAAATCATCAAGATTTCATCACAGGTACTCACATACTGTATGTGTTCGCACGGACGTAATCCTTATATCCCACAGCCGAAAAAGGGAATCCGGAATACCGTACTTGCTACACTGCAATGCTTCTTACTTTATTTGCTCTTCCGCCTTACTTGCCCGCCTTCGGTTTCTTCGCGCCGTACTTGGAACGCGCCTTGCGGCGGTTCGCCACGCCGGCGGTATCCAGCGTGCCGCGGATGATGTGATAACGGGTACCCGGAAGGTCCTTGACACGGCCGCCGCGGATCATGACCACGCTGTGCTCCTGCAGGTTGTGGCCTTCGCCCGGGATGTAGGACGTGACTTCGATTCCGTTGGAAAGACGAACTCTCGCGATCTTACGAAGAGCGGAATTCGGCTTCTTCGGGGTAGCGGTCTTGACGGCGGTGCAGACGCCGCGCTTCTGCGGAGACTTGGCGTCAACGGCTCTGTTCTTCAGCGAGTTGAACGAGCTCTGAAGAGCCGGCGCCTTGGACTTTTTCACAGAAGTCTCTCTTCCTTTTCTGACTAACTGATTGAATGTAGGCATTCCTTGATGTTTCCTCCTTTACAAAGTCCGCATGACCCATGCGGCGGTTCGGCTGTTGTCTTCGTATGAACATGCGTTTTTGCGCATAAAACAACGAGCGTGTCCACGACACGCCCGTTTATTGTACGTCACCCTGTGTCCGGCCGTCAAGCGTTTTTCCCCGGAAGGACCGGCTTTTTGCCTGCCGCATCCGGAGCGGACGCGGCCTCACACCGTTCCGCGCGCCGAGAGCGCCGCCCGGATCGCCGCGGCGGCGGCCTGCACCGATCCCTGCACCATCGCGGAGCGTCCGCCGCCGCGGGCGCCGAATTCGCGGCGCAGGACGGACGCAGCTTCGCGCGCGTCCGCCCCGTCCGAAGCGATCACAAACTGATAGCCGGTCTCGTCCGTCCCGGTGAAGATTCCGGCGTATCCGGCGTGCCGCTTCGCCAGATCCGTCACCGCCTCCCGGGCCGCCCGGGGATCCGTATCCGGGAAGAAGAGAAGCACGTCGGCGGCTCCGGGATCGGCGTCCTCCACGGCGCGGGCCAGCGCGGCGCGCGACATCTCCAGAAGATCGGCATGCGTTTTCCGGAGCTCCTCCTTCATCTTCCTCACCTGCGCTCCGATCTGATCAGGCGACGTGGTGAGGTACCGGGCCGTCCCGGTCACGATCGCGTGCTCCGTCCTGAAAAGCGCCATCGCCCGGCTTCCGCAGAGGATCCGGACCCGGACGCCGCCCTTGTAATGTTCGAGATCCGTCACCTTGATGAGGCCGATCTCGCCCGTCCGTCTCACATGCGGCGCACAGCAGGCGCATCGGTCATAGCCCGGAAACTCGACGATCCGGACCGTCCCCTCCAGATCCAGCTTGCTCCGGTAATCCAGATCCGCCCGTTCCTCCTTCGTGGTGAAGAAAATCTTCGTCTCGATGTTCTTTGTCACCGCCTCGTTGGCGAGCTCCTCGATCCGCTCCATCTCTTCCGGCTCGATCACGCCGCTGAAATCAAGCGTCACCTCCCGGGCGCTCAGGTGAAATCCCACATTGTCAAAGCCCAGCTCCCGGTGCACCAGTCCCGATATCAGATGCTCGCCCGAATGCTGCTGCATGTTCGAAAACCGGTTCGCCCAGTCGATCCGTCCCTCCACCTCCGCGCCGGCCGGAAAAGACGCGGCCGTTTCTTCCGGCGAGGCGTCCACGGTGTGGATGATCTCTCCGCCTCGGATCTGAACGTCAGTTACCTGAAACCCGCCCAGCACGCCCCGGTCCGGGGACTGTCCCCCCTCCTCCGGGAAGAAGAGCGTCCGGTCCAGCACCACGCCGCTGCCTTCTGTCCGAACCGCCCGGGCCGTAAAGTCCGTCCTGTAGGCGTCCCGGTCATACAGTTTTTCCGCCGTCACCTCTGCCGCATCCTGCATCGCTTCAATCCTCCCTGTCCGGACGGTGCAGCCCGCCGGACCGTGTCATCCATCCGGCGGCAAAGCCCTCCCCCCGTCCGTGCCGCGTTTTTCTTTTAATCCTTTCACCTGTCCTGCAGCTTCTTCATCTCGTCCGTTCGGCGATCTGCCCGCTCCTGTATGCCTCCAGCAGCATTTCCAGCTCACGAATCCGTTCACGGATTCCGCTGCCGAGATCCGTATCGGCGATCCGAAGTCTCGTCGTGTACTGCTCCACCATCACCCGGTCGGAATGAATATCCGTCCCGAACCGGATCGCGTCCTCCGTGGACGTAAACGGCTCGTGCGCCACCAGACGGACGCCCCAGGAGTTGAAGATCAGCGTATAGCCGGCGATCCCCGTCTCGCTCTGATAGGCCCGCGAAAACCCTCCGTCGATCACCAGCAGTTTCCCGCCGCAGTGGATCGGCGACTCGCCCTTCTTCACCGGCACATGGCCGTTGATGATGTGGCTGTGCTCACCGCCGAGACCGAATTCCGTGAGAATCCGGTTCACGGTATCCTCATCATCCAGCAGATCGTAGTAGGCGTTCTTCTTCTCTTCGTGTGTCTCCTTCTCCGCCAGAAAATACCGCTCGAAGGTCGCCATCCTGTCTTTTCCGAAGAGCGGCGAGTCCTTGCTGCACCAGATCCACCAGAGGATGTCGCGGCCCTCGTCCCGGCGATACGGATCCGTCGAGTAAAAGGCGCGCCGCACCAGCTCGTCCAGCCGGTCGTAGAGCGCCTTGCCCCGGCACGTTTTCCCGTACACGGCCACATCCTTGAAATGGCCTTTTTCATCGAGGGGCATGCAGCCGTGATACAGAAGGTTGCCGTTGAAGACCTTGTAGAAGGAACCGTTGTTGAGCAGGAACTGCATGTGCTGCTGAAGCCTCCGGCAGCCGGTGAACGCGTTCTGAAGCCGCTCCATCACCTGCGCCTCCTCATCGGAAAGCCGGTTCGGATCGTCCGGATCCACCGTGGGGAAATGGCTGTCCAGCAGCCGGTATGTCTTCCCGTCAAGCGCAACCGTTCCGTTCCCGTAGTCGATCTTTTCCATCATGGCCCGGTCTTCCATATGAAGCTCCGGCCGTTTCTTCGCGAACTGTCCCTGAAGCTTGAACTGAATCACCGAAATCGCCTTGTGGATCCGCATGTTGAGCGCCGCATCATCCGGCGCGGACTTCTCCACGGTCCGGATCCGGAAGCAGGTGCACGGATCGTCGGCATAAGCCTTCATCGCGAAGGTCGCGAGCGGAAGCAGATTGATGCCGTAGCCGTCCTCCAGCGTATCCAGATTGCCGTATCGGGCGCAGACCCGCACCACATTGGCGATGCAGCAGAGCTGACCGGCCGCCGCGCCCATCCAGACGATGTCATGGTTGCCCCACTGGACGTCAAGGCTGTGGTACTCCATCAGGCTGTCCATGATGTCGTCCGCGCCGCTGCCCCGGTCATAGATGTCCCCCAGAATATGCAGATGATCCACAGTCAGCTTCGGGATCAGGTCCGCGAGCGCCGCGATCAGCTCATCCGCACGCTGGATCCGGATGATCGTGTTGATGATCTCCTCGTAGTAGGCTTCCTTGTCCGTGATGTCGTCCCGCTCGGTGATCAGCTCCTCAATGACAAATGCGAAGTCCTCTGTCAGATAGCGCCGCAGCTTCCTGCGGGTGTATTTTCCCGCCGTATACCGGCACACCGAAACGAGCCGGTAGAGCATCACCCTGTACCAGTCCTCCATCTGCTCCGGCGTCCGTTTTTTCTTTTCCAGAGCGGTCTTCTCCCTCGGGTAGTAGATCAGCGTGGACAGCTCCCGGATGTCATCCGCCGAGAGTGTTCTCCCGAAGACCTCCGTCACCTTCTTCCGGACTGCGCCGGATCCGTTTCGCAGCACATGAGAAAACGCCTCATACTCACCATGGATGTCCGTGATGAAATGCTCGGTTCCTTTCGGGAGGTTGAGGGTAGAGGACAGGTTGATGATCTCCGTCGCTGTCCGCGCGATCGTCGGATAGAGTTCCGACAGCCGTTCCAGATATCTGCGCTCCATCGTTTCCATAACGCTTTCGTCTCCTTTGGGAATTCAGGTCAATGCACCCGTCGCCGCGGTCTTACGACCGGCGTCTTCCGGAATACATGAACCAGACCAGCAGCAAGGCCAGGATCAGCAGAAGCACCGGAATCACCGGAACGGCTGCTCCGGCTGCGATGCGGACGAGCGACACGACCACAATGACAGCCAGCACGATCACCATGATCAGCCCGATGTCCGGCCGTCCGCTGTCGTCGCGGAACACGCGGTTCCGCTCCGGTTTCGTCCGGCTGTCTGTCTCTTTCCTGCGGTCCGCCGTCTCCGCCCGGCTGCCCGCCGTCTCCGTCCGGCTGTCTTCCGCCTCATGCCGGCTGCCCGCCGTCTCCGTCCGGCTGTCTTCCGCCTCATTCCGGCTGCCCGCCGTCTCCGTCCGGCCTCTTTCCGCCGCTTCCCGCCCGCTGCCGTTCTCCGTCCCGCCCGGGGTCGTATCCGTCAGCGCGTCGCCGGCTCCGCTCTCACCCGGCTGGTTCGCGCCCTGATAGCTGCCCTCTTCGTACGCGTCTCCGTCACTCACCGTGAAATCCGCCTCGCTGTGCGGCGACTCGAGAATGGAGCGGGCAATCAGAACCGGATCGCCCAGCCCGGCTGTGGCTTCCTCCTCCGTCTTGCCGTTCCGGATCTCCGCGTCGATGTACCCTTCATAGTACCGGACCTGGCTCCGGACCGCCGACGGCGGGAGTGACTCCGCCAGCCGGGCGGCCAGACGGTCTGTAAATTCCTGTCTGGTCATACGCATCTCCTTCCATTGAAGTCATATATGGGGATTATAGCACAGCCATACCCGGTTTCCGCGGACAAAATAAGCGCGGCCGCCGGAGAGTCAGACGCGGGCAGACGCGCCCGGATACTCGCATGCGTCCGCTTTGTTTCCCCGGGCTGAAAGAAGCGCGGCCGCCGGAGAGACGATTCCCAGTCAGCCGCGCATTTCGGCATAAAAAAACGGACCCCTGAAAGGGATCCGGTAAAAGCGTGAGCGACAAGATTCGAACTCGCGACCTTCTGGTCCGTAGCCAGACGCTCTATCCAGCTGAGCTACGCTCACACACTGTATTTTCAACAGCAGATCAAATAATACGCCCCGGATCGGCAAATGTCAAGTACCGCGAACCAAATCCGTAAGATTTTTATAAATTCATCCGCGAAGATCTGCGCAGGCCGCTCCCGCAGGCTGCGCCAGGAGTCATTCTCCTGCAAACGGACGCGGGCCGCAGCCGCACACCCGTCTGGTTCCGCAATCGAACCAGGGCCGGGCGGAAGCCCGGCCCGTACCATTCTTTTATCCCGCGCATGCCCGGCTTTCCGTCAGCCGGCCGATCCGCTCCGCATCAGTCCTGGAAGAGTGCCGTCGAGTAATACCGGTCTCCGGAATCCGGAAGGATCGCGACGATCGTCTTCCCCTCGAACTCCGGCTTCTTCGCCAGCTCAAGCGCGCCGTAGTACGCCGCGCCGGAGGAAATCCCGACGAGCACGCCTTCCTTGTGGGCGATCAGCTTGGCCGTCGCAAAGGCGTCGTCGTTCGTCACCGTCACCACGCCGTCGTACAGCTTTGTATCCAGCACGTCCGGAACGAAGCCGGCGCCGATACCCTGAATCTTATGCGGTCCGCCATGGCCCTCGGAGAGCACCGGGGAGGAAGCCGGCTCGAGCGCGTAGATCTTCACGTCCGGTTTCTGCTCTCTCAGATATTTCCCTGTGCCGGTCAGCGTGCCGCCGGTTCCGATACCCGCGATGAACGCGTCCACATTTCCGTCCGTATCCTTCCAGATCTCGGGCCCGGTGGTCTTGTAATGCGCCTGCGGGTTGGCCGGATTGGAGAACTGGCCCGGGATGAAGCTGTCCGGCGTCTCCTCCGCCAGCTCGGAGGCCTTTGCGATCGCGCCTTTCATTCCCCTGGCGCCGTCGGTCAGAACGATCTCCGCGCCGTAGGCCTTCAGAATGTTGCGGCGCTCCACGCTCATCGTCTCCGGCATCGTCAGGATCAGACGGTACCCCTTCGCGGCGGCGATGGACGCAAGTCCGATTCCCGTGTTGCCGGACGTCGGCTCGATGATCACGGACCTGGGCTTCAGTTTGCCCTCCTTCTCAGCGGTCTCGATCATCTCCTTCGCGATCCGGTCCTTGACCGAACCCGCCGGATTGAAGTATTCCAGTTTCGCCAGCACTCTCGCCTTGACGCCCAGTTCCTTCTCGATATTCTTGAACTCCACAAGCGGTGTCCCGCCGATCAGCTCCGCGGCGCTGCCGTAAATCCGTGCCATATGTCTCCTCCTTTTTCCGGGAAATGCATTCCCCCACCTGTCGGTATTCGTCTGTGTGCCGTACGCTCAACCGGGTCTTTGCAGGACGGAACGGCGCGCCGTCTGCATTTCCTTCAATCCCTAGTTGATTTATATGGATTATAGGACGATCACATTCGTCTGTCAAGCCGTTTTCTTTGGAAATCAGATCACGTAGTCGTCCGCGGCCGCCAGCTGGCGGTTCATCAGATCCTCCAGCGTCACGCTGTCCACATACTGATTGATCACGTCCGACAGCCCCTTCCAGAAACTGATGGTCGGGCACTCGTCGGCCCGCGGACAGTCCACGGTCACACCGTTCTCAAGGCAGACCGTCGGAACCAGCGGACCTTCCACCACCCGCAGAATATCGCCGCAGGTGTACTGGGAAGGCTTTCTCGCGAGCCGGTAGCCGCCGGAAGAGCCTCTGAGGCTGATCACGAACCCGGCCTTCGAGAGCGGCGAGATGATCTGTTCCATGTACTTCAGTGTGATATCCTGACGCTTCGCGATGTCCTTCAGCGGAACCAGCCCGCCCGAATTGTGAAACGCCAGATCCAGCATGATGCGAAGCGCATACCGTCCTTTCGTCGAAACTTTCACGTCCGTCCTCCATTCTTCGTATTTCCTATTGGTTTTCTATGATTAGAGAATACACGCAATGTCCGGAAAATGCAAGAGGCAGCCGTCAACCGACGGCTGCCTGAATCAGAACGCCCGACAGGATCGCGATGCCGAGCAGAAGAACGGTGATCCGGATATCCTCTTTTTTGTCTTCATTCACGCGGAACAGGACGATCAGCCCGAGCCCCGCGGCCGAGCAGAGTCCCGCCACCGCGGACCCGAAGCTGATGACGCCGTCGACATAGAGCTGCGTCAGGATCACCGAAGCCGCGCAGTTGGGGATCAGTCCGATCAGCGCCGCCATCACCGGCTGAAAGACCGAATCCGCGAGAAGAATCCGTGAGAGATTCTCCATGCCGATCAGCTCCATCAGAAGATTCAGCGCGAAGGTGAACAGGAAAAGAAACAGCAGCACTTCCCCCGTATGGTGAAGAGCCGGTTTCAGAATCCCGTTCTCCTCCTCGTGGCAGCCGCAGCTCCGGCAGAGATCGCCGATCTCCTTCTCCCGGGAGGGATGGCGCCGTTTCCAGAGCGTCTCGGCCGCCTGCACCAGAAAGCCCGCCGTGACGCCGATCAGAATCTTCGTCAGCAGAAGCCGTCCGATCACACCCGCTCCCGTCCCGCCCGAGAGCAGAATCACCAGCGCCTCGTCGGACGTTGCAAGATAGACGCTGAGCAGCGTCCCCATCGTGATGACGCCGCCCGCGTAGAAATCGGAGGCCATGATGGAAAAGCCGCACTGCGGCACGCAGCCGAGCAGCGCGCCGGCCAGCGGACCGAACCTCCCCGCCTTCGCCAGCATCCGGTTCATTCTGCCGGACGCGTGGTGCTCCAGCGCCTCCAGCAGCAGGAAAGCGATAAATAAAAACGGCAGATCCTTCAGACAGTCTCCGGCCGCGTCAAGCAGTACATCCAGTATCATCCGCGTCATATTCCTCCGTTCGGACAGCCGCGCGGCGCCGGAACACCGGACGCCGCGCGAACCGCAAAAGACTGCCATACTCCATGGAGTATGACAGTCTGATTGTCATTGCATCATATAAGAATCATAGCAGACCTGTCAAGTCTGTCTTCAGTCCATCTCGCGGATGATCTTCCGGACCGGCAGAATGGAACCCGGGCTCATGGAAAGCTCGTCGATTCCCATCTTCACGAAGGTCTCGGTGAGCTCCGGGTCCGCGCCCAGCTCGCCGCAGATCCCGACCCATGTGTTGTGCCGGTGGCCCGCCTCGATCGTCATCTGAATCTCGCGGAGAACGGCCGGATGATGCGGATTGAAGAACCGGTCCAGCTTCTGGTTCTGCCGGTCGATCGCCAGCGTGTACTGCGTGAGATCGTTGGTTCCGATGCTGAAGAAGTCTACCAGCTCCGCGAGCTCGTCGGCGATCATCACCGCCGCCGGCGTCTCCACCATGATTCCCAGCGGCACCTCCTTGAACGGTACGCTCTGGGCCGTCAGCTCCGCCCGGACCTCGGACGCGATCTGCTTCGCCCGCTCCACCTCCCAGACGGAGGTGATCATCGGGAACATGATGTCGAGATTGCCGTAGGCGGACGCCCGGTAGAGCGCACGCAGCTGCGTGCGGAAGATGTCCTCGCGGGTGAGGCAGATCCGGATCGCGCGGTATCCGAGCGCCGGGTTCTCCTCCTTATCGAGATGGAAGTAGTCGATCTGCTTGTCCGCTCCGATGTCCAGTGTCCGGACAACGACCTCCTTGCCGGCCATCATCTCGACCACGGTACGGTACGCCTTGAACTGCTCCTCCTCAGTCGGATAGTCCTTGCTCTGGAGGTAGAGAAACTCTGAGCGGAACAGCCCGATGCCCGCCGCATCGTTGTCGCGGACGAAGTTGAGATCGCCGATACCGCCGATGTTGGCGTAGAGCCTGATCTTCCGCCCCGATTTCGTGACCGTCTCCTTGCCCTTCAGTTCCTTCAGAAGACGGGCCTTCTCGGCCTCCTCCTCTTCCATCCTTCTGTACTTCGCCAGCGTCTCCTCGTCCGGGTCCACATAGATGACGCCCTTCGCGCCGTCCACGATTCCCATCCGGCCGTCCGCGTCCTTCGGAACCGGCGTCTGGCAGAGCGCCGGAATGTTCATCGTCCGGGCAAGAATCGCCGTGTGTGAGTTGGTCGAGCCCTCTCTTGTGACAAAGGCAAGCACCATGGATTTGTCGAGCTGGACGGTCTCCGACGGCGCGAGGTCGTCCGCCACCAGAATCACCTGCTCGCTGAACCGGTTGGCGTCGCCGTCTCCGCCGCTCATATCCCGTATCACCCGGTCCGCCACGTCCTTCACGTCCGTC
Source organism: Chordicoccus furentiruminis (assembly GCF_019355395.1). Classification (GTDB taxonomy): domain Bacteria; phylum Bacillota; class Clostridia; order Lachnospirales; family Lachnospiraceae; genus Chordicoccus; species Chordicoccus furentiruminis. The sequence goes on along the minus strand of NZ_CP048829.1, from coordinate 2,227,515 downwards.
TGGCGGGCCTGCATGTAGGGATTGTCCTCCATCGCGGCCAGCATCGCCGCCGTGTTGTCCCCGGTGGCCGCCACCGCGTACTCGGCGTTGACGCCCTGCTCCCGGATTATGTTCTCCACCGAGTCGTCGAAGTCGTCGAGGAACATCGCGTGCACCTCGAAGATCTCCGCCTGGGCCTCTCCCACTTCCTTCTCGGCCTTCTCCTTCAGAGCGAGGATCTCGGACTGCGCCTGCTCCTTCGCCCTGTGATACCGTTCAATCTCCGCGTCCGGGTCCTCGATATGCGTCCGGCGGACCACCGTCGACGCCTTTTTCATCTCCGCAATCCGCCCGATCGCCACACCCTTGAAGGATGCCTTTCCTCTGTACATCTCCATATCCGGAATTTCCTCCCTGCCCTCAGCGGCTGATGCTTCAGTGACTGATACTGAAATTCGTCATATCATCCGAGTTTGTAAGCAGCACCACCACGATGTCCGGATGGCCGGCCGCCTTGATCTTCTTCCTGTCAAAGGCGAGCAGCTTCTGTCCCTTCTTCACGGTGTCGCTTTCCCTGACAAACGGGGTGAATCCGTCTCCGTTCATCGCGACCGTATCCACGCCCACATGGATCAGCAGTTCCATATCGCCGGGGCCCGTGATGCCGATGGCGTGCTTCGATTCGGCGACCGTCGAGATCGTCCCGTCGAAGGGCGCGAAGACGGTCTCCTCCGCCGGTTCGATGCCGACGCCGTCGCCCAGAACGCCCGACGCGAAGGTGTCGTCCGGAATCTGGTCCCGGCTGACCACTTTGCCTGCCACCGGAGCCATAACCTCGCCCTCGTCGCATGTCATGATCACATTCGCCGGCGCGGTATCCTTATCCTCCGACGCGGTCATCGCCTTCTTCGGCGCCGCTTCCGTATACGTCGTGAACGTGATCGCGAAGGCGATCGCCGCCGCCGTGAAGATCACGATCGTGTACTGCAGCGGCTGCTCAATGGTCAGATAGCCGGGAATACCCGTCACGCCGTAAGCGGAGGCTCCGATTCCCATGAAGGAAGCGAGCAGCGCGCCCACCGCGCCGCCGACCATACCGCCGACGAACGGCTTGTAGAAGCGGAGGTTGACACCGAAGATCGCCGGCTCCGTGATGCCGAGAGCCGCGGAGAGGGAAGAGGGAACCGCCACCGAGCGGGTCTTCTCGCTCTTCGTCTTGATGGCAACCGCAAGGCAGGCGCCGAACTGGGCGAAATTGGCCGCCGAAGCGATCGGCATCCAGATATTGCCGCCGATCGGCGTCTTCGCCAGCATGCCGGCCTCGATCACGTTGTACATATGATGCAGGCCCATCACCACCGTCACCGGATAGAGGGCGCCCATCGCGCAGGAGCCGATCGGGTTCTGAACGAGCCATTTCGCGCCGCTCAGCACCAGCGTCTCAAGTCCCGAGAAGATCGGGCCGATCACGACGAAGGTCGCGAGCGCGGTGAGGAAAACCGTCGTCAGCGGCGTGACGAAGAGGTCGATCATCTCCGGCACGTGCTTGTGAAGCCACTTCTCCAGCTTGCTCATGAAGAGCACAGCCAGCATGACCGGGATGACGTGCCCCTGGTAACCGAGCTGGTTGACCTGACCGAGCGTATAATTCCCGATCTTAATATGCCCGAACAGATACCATACCTTGTAGCCGTCCGCCGCGTTCCATCCGTTCGTCAGCGACGAATGAACCATCATCAGTCCGATGACCGCGCCGAGGAAGATGTTGCCGCCGAAGACCCGTGCCGCCGAAATCGCGACGATCACCGGCAGATAGGCGAACGCGGTGTTGGAAACCAGATCGAGGAATCCGTACCAGTCCGTGGAGGCGAAGGCCGGATACGCCTTGCCCAGCGCCTCGACGATCCCCATCAGGAGGCCGGAGGCCACGATCGCCGGCAGGATCGGGACGAAGACATCGCCGATCGGCTTCAGCAGCTGCTTCCACAGCGGCTGCTTCGCCGCCGCCGCGGCCTTCACATCATCCTTGGTCGCAGCCGTCATGCCGGTGATGTCGAGGAACTCGTCGTAGACCTTGTTGACGGTGCCGGTTCCGATGATCAGCTGAAGCTGACCGTTGGACTCGAACATGCCTTTCACGCCGTCGATGTTGTCAAGATACTCCTTGTCCACCTTGCTGTTGTCCTTGATCACGAGTCTCAGCCGCGTCGCGCAGTGCGCCGCCTGAGCCACGTTCTCCCTGCCGCCGATATGATCGACGATCTCCTGGGCACATTTGCGGTAATCCAGTGCCATCTCACGTTCTCCCTTCTATAAATGAAACATGATGTTATTGTGAACTCAGATCAGTCCCAGCTGCCGGAAGGCGATGCGCAGTCCGTCCTCCCCGACGGCCGGACAGACAAGATCGCTCGCCGCCTTCAGCTGTTCGCTTCCGTTCGCCATACAGACGCTCGTTCCGACCGTCTCGATCATCCTGAGATCGTTCATGCTGTCGCCGAAGCCGTATGTATCCTCAAGCGGCACGCCGAGATGCCCGCAGATCTGGCGGACGCCCTGTCCCTTGTCATATTTCCGGTTGATCAGCTCGCCGTTCAGACAGCTGTGCGCCCTGACCTCCTGAATCACGAAATCGAAGTCCTTCTCAAGAAGCCTCCTCGGCTCCTCGAGCTGCTCCGGACGAAGGCACATGATCACCACCTTGTACGCCGGCGCGCCGCCGTACTCCTTCATCGGATGGATGTCGAGGGATTTCGACAGCGCCTCGCGCCACCGCTCGATCTCGCTGTTCCCTTCCGGCTGTCCGGCGAGGAAATCGCTCAGGTTCTCGTCGCCGTAGGTGACCTCCTTCGTCTCCAGCGTACAGAAGACGCCGTTCCGGTGCAGCACGTCAAGCGCGAGCGCGGTCTGCTCCTTCGTCATCGGACAGTCGAACAGCACCTCGTCCCCGCAGACCACATAGCCGCCCGCGCCGGCCACCATCCCGTCGAAGCCGTAGGCAAGCAGCGGCTTCAGCATCGCGTAGTTCCGGCCAGTGCAGAGAAAGACCAGATTGCCCTTCTCCTGTGTCCTCCGGATCGCATCCAGCGCGCCCTCCGGCGGCACGTTCTGGCCGGGAAGCGTCAGCGTCCCGTCAATATCGAGAAAAATCAGCTTTCTCTCCCCCATCATTTCTCCTTCTTCCGATCCAGCTTCGGCGCCTTCTTCGGCGCGGACGGCTTTGTCTTAAAAGACGTCAGAAGCCACGCGAAGCTGTACGCCGGAATCCCAACGGCCTTCGCAGGACGGGGCTCTCCGGTCAGCAGATCCGTGTAGTCCTCCACCTCATTGACCCACGCCGTCTGGTCATACTCGCTGAAGTTGAAGAGCGCAATCAGCTTCTCGCCCTTATAGTAGCGGCCGATGCCGAGGATGTGATCGTTGTAGGTCTCCACGATCCAGGTGTCCGCGGCGCTCTCAAACACATCGTAGGTGCGGCGGATCTCCACCAGCCTGTGGATCCCCTCAAAGATCCGGCCCTCCGGCGTCTTCGGATCGTTCCGCTTCGCGACGTCGTTCCAGTTGAGATTTCCCCGGTGCAGATAGCGGCTGTCGTCCCGCTTCAGCGGGTCGTCATGATAGGTGTAGTCGTTCTTCTGGCCGATCTCGTCGCCGCTGTAGAGAACCGGAATGCCGCTCTGCGTGAGCAGGAACGCGTGAAGCATAAGGTCCAGCGTGATCGCGCGCGTCAGCTTCTCCTCGTTCTTCTCGTATTCCGCCGCCTCGACGCCGCAGAGAGAGGCGGTGGTGCCCGTCAGACGCGCGTCGCCAAGCCTCGGGTCGTCGTTGTAGAGCTCGCCGCGGGCATCGCTCCCGTACCAGCGGCCGGTGAGATAGTCGTTCAGATACTTCTTGTGCGGCACCTCCTCAATGCCGAACTGCTTCAGGAAATCGTAGTCGAGGCCCCAGCCGATGTCGTCATGGCAGCGGAGATAGTTGAGGAAGGTGTACTCCTTCGGGAGTGCGAACACCGATTCCAGCTGATGACGGAGGAGACGGACGTCCCGGGTCGCCACCGTATGCCACGTGCTGGCCATCGTGGTGACGTTATAGAGCATATGGCACTCCGGCTTCTCCAGCGTGCCGAAATACGGCACCACCTTCGACGGCTCCATCACCACCTCGCCCAGAAGCAGCGTGCCGGGGCAGACCACCTCCGCGGCCATCCGCATCATGCGGACCAGCGTATGCACCTGCGGAAGGTTGCGGCAGGTGGTGCCGAGCGTCTTCCAGATGTACGGAACCGCGTCGAGCCGGATGATGTCGACGCCGTTGTTGCAGAGGTAGAGCATGTTGGCGGTCATGTCGTTGAAGACCGTGGGGTTGGCGTAGTTCAGATCCCACTGATACGGATAGAAGGTGGTCATCACCACCTTGCCGGCCTCCTCGCACCATGTGAAGTTGCCCGGCGCGGTCTGGGGGAAGACCTGAGGCACCGTCTTCTCGAACTGATTCGGGATATCCCAGTTGTCAAAGAAGAAATACCGGTCCTGATATTCCTTCTCCCCGGCTCTGGCCCGCTTTGCCCACTCATGGTCCTCCGAGGTATGATTCATCACGAAATCGAGGCAGATGCAGATGCCGTTCCGGTGGCACTCGTCGGCGAGGTCCGCCAGATCCTGCATCGTTCCCAGCTCCGGCTGAACCTTTCTGAAATCAGCTACCGCGTAGCCGCCGTCGCTGCGTCCCGCCGGGCTCTCGAGCAGCGGCATCAGGTGAAGATAGTCCACGCCGCAGTCCTTCAGGTAGTCAAGATGGCTCCGGACGCCCTTCAGATTGCCCGCGAAGCAGTTCGTGTACATCAGCATGCCCAGCATCTCGTTGCCCTTGTACCAGTCCGGCACCATAAGACGCGCGTCGTCCCATTCCTTCAGCGACGCGGGCCGCTGCTGATAGTACTCGTGGAGCATGGAGCAGAAATAGTCGAAGGCCTGCTGATCGTTATGGTAAAGCTCAAAATACAGCCATTTGAGCTCGTCATAGTTCTTCTTCAGGCGCTCCTGAAATTCCGGTTCCCAGTTCCTGTCAATCATGTGTTCTGCCCTCCTCTACTCGTTCTGAAACCACCTGTTGTGATTGTCACGCAATGGAATCCCGCCGGATCACCTCATAACCGAGCCGGATCTCCATCGTCGCGTGCGCGCGTCCTTCCATCAGCTCGATCATCTTGCCGGCGGCTGTTCCTCCGCTCTCCTTATAATGGAAATGCACGGTTGAAAGCGTCGGCGTCGTAACACGGGCGATCCGGTTGTCGCCGAAGCCCGCCACCGCCACATCCTCCGGAACGCGGCGCCCCGCCGCCTTCAGACAGTTCATGGCGCCGAGCGCGATGCTGTCCGTCGCGCCGATCACACCGTCCACCTCCGGATACTGGAAGAGCAGCTGCTTCATCCGGTCAAAGCCGGAGGCCACCGAGAAGTCCGCGGTCACCGTCATCGCGTCCGTCACCGCCAGGCCGGCCGCCTCCATCGCGCTGAGATATCCCTCGCGGCGATGCTGCCCCACGGCCACATCCTCCTTCAGCACGCCGATGTAGCCGATATGCTTCCGTCCGCTCTGCAGCATCAGACGGGTGAGCTCCTCCCCCGCGTGAAGGTCATCATGGTAAATGCAGGAGACGCCGGAGAGACTCTGCCCGACCAGCACCACCGGGACCTTCATCTCGCGGAGCAGCTTCCTGTGCTCCTTCGTGATGACGGTGGCGAGCAGAATCACGCCGTCCACCCGGTGATTGGAAAAGATCCGCAGGAAATCGAGTTCCCTCGAAGGATCGTTTTCCGTCGTCGCCAGCAGCATGTCGTATCCGCCCGCGTTCAGCCTCGTCCCGATCCCCTCAACGATACTGGAGATCGAGTCGGAATGAATCCGCGGCAAAATGACGCCGACCAGCCTCGTCTTCTTCGTCCGAAGCGTCTGCGCCATCACAGACGGCTTGTAGCCCGTCTTCTCGATCGCCTCGCGGATCCTTTCCTTCTTCTCCTCACTGATATAGCCGTTGTTCAGATAGCGGGATACGGCGGCCCGTGAGACGCCTGCCATCTCTGCGATATCACCGATATTCATTCTGCCTGACCTCCGGTAATTGTGACATCGGTTTCACAAATTCAATGTATCATGTGCACAAAGCACGCGTCAACAGGCCGTCTTCACTTTGTGCTTAACTCACAAATCGCCGGCTGCATTTTATGCACTATCACAAAAACGGAGGCCGTTCCCTCCGGAACCGGCCTCCTTGAATTGGATAACATATCTGATAACTTATGAAATATTCACACAACGCCCTTCAGCGCGCCGCGCCAGACGCCGGTCAGGCGGTCCAGCGGCCAGGCGGCGTTGGCCGGAGACGAGGAAGGCAGCTTTACCGGATGGATTCCGGTCACAGGATACTGCCAACGCATATACAGGTCAAAGGCACGCGCGCCGTTGGCGAAGACACGGTCCCCCACGCCGGAACCGGCGAGAACCGGTCGGAGATCCGTCACGGTCACGTCCCGGATGCTGCTGTCCGAGGAGCCTGTGATCCGGCAGCTCTCGATCACGTCATAGAGCGCCACGCGGTGCCGGATCAGAAACGCCTGCTTCGCCTCCGTCTCCTCCGGTACGCCGTCCTCAAAGACCGCCGCGAGAATTTTCCAGAAACGGTTCCGGGGATGCGCGTAGTAGAAGCTGGCCTCCCGGGAGCGCACCGAAGGGAAGCTGCCCAGAATCAGCCAGCGGGAATCCGGGCGGAAAAACGGCCCGAACCCATGAGTGACAAAAACCGGCTCTGTCCGCATATTCCGGTCCTCAGCGGCTGACGCGGGACGTCTCTTCGTTGATCCGGTCGATCAGATCCTGCACCGACACAGGATCCTCCTCCTTCTTCGGCCCGTCATTGAGGACACGGTCGAGAATGAAGCGCGGACGTCCCTTCGTCTCCAGATAGATTTTGCCGATGTACTCGCCGATCACCCCGATCGCGATCAGGATCAGCCCGCCGATCGCCCAGATTGAGACGATCACGGAGGGCCAGCCCGGCACAGCCGTTCCATGTACCTTCTGAACGATCCCGAGAATCAGGAACACGATGTTGACGAGAAAGATCAGCACGCCCAGATTGGTGATCATCTGGATCGGCTTCACACTGAAGGAGGTGATGCCCTCCATCGAGAAGCTGAGCATCTTCTTCAGCGGATACTTGCTCTCGCCGGCGAAGCGCTCGCCTCTTTTATAGTAGACCTTGTCGCTCTTCATCCCGATCATCGGGACAAGACCGCGCAGGAAGAGATTGACTTCCCTGAACTCGGAGAGCGCGAGCAGCGCCTTGCGGCTCATCAGACGGTAATCCGCGCTGTCATAGACCAGCTCGACGCCCAGACGCTCCATCAGTTTGTAATACCTGAGCGCGGTGGTGCGCTTGAACCAGGTATCCGTATCCCGATTGTTGCGGACGCCGTACACAATGTCGCAGCCGCCCTCGTACTTGGCGATCATCTCGTCCACTGCCTCGATGTCGTCCTGCAGATCGGCGTCCATCGAGATGGAAATATCGCAGTAGTCCTTCGCGTACATCAGCCCGGCCAGCAGGGCGTTCTGATGGCCGCGGTTGTGGCTGAGCTTCAGGCCGGAAAAGACAGGTTTGAAGTCATGAAGCTTTTCGATAATCGTCCAGGTAGCGTCCCTGCTTCCGTCGTCCACAAAAAGGATACGGCTCTTGTCGGAAATCTTGCCGGCGCGGATCAGGTGATCGCATTTGTTGTACAGCCGTTTGGCCGTCTCGGGAAGCACCGCCTCCTCGTTGTAGCAGGGGATCACAAAATACAAAACAGAATCTTTCACTGTGCCACGTCCTCCTCCGCGTCGCATTGTATCACAAACGCCGCGTGTAAAACAGAGTCAAACAGGAACGCGCGGATCGAATCGGGCGGAAGACTCGTCCCGGACCGCCCATCCCGTTCACTCCTCCTTCCGGAACGTCGTGCCCAGCTGCGCCGGCACGTTGAACTGCTTCTTGAGAGCCGTCAGCACAATCACCAGAAAATACGGCAGCGCGCTGAAGAGCTCGCTCGGAAGGCCCGACGCCCCCAGCGCCTTGATGTACGTGCCGATCGCATCGGAAATGCCGAACACGATCCCGAAGAGCAGCGCCCCGGCCGGATTCCAGTTGCCGAGAAAGCAGATGCCGAAGGCGATCCATCCGCGGCCGCTGATGATCTCGGAATTGTACATTCCCACATTGCACAGCGAGTAGTAGGCGCCCGCGACACCGCCGAGACAGCCCGCAGCCATCACGGCGAGAAAACGCACCCGGCGGACATCAATTCCCGCAGTCTCCACCGCCTCCGGGTTCTCTCCGCAGGAGCGGAGCGTAAGCCCCGCGGCCGTACGGTAGATCAGGAAGAAGACCGCCGGCACCAGGAGGACCGTGATATACGTCACGAGATTCTGGGAGAACAGGATCGGCCCGATGAACGGGATCCGGGAGAGCAGCGGGATCCGGATCACCCTGAGCGGCGTGATTTTAAGAGGCGAAGTCGGCGTGCCGAAGATCACGCGGTAGAAGAAGGTGCAGAAGCCCGTCATCAGAATCGCGACCGCGGTTCCCATGACGATCTGGTGCTGCTCCAGATAGATGGTGCAGAAGCCGTAGAGCATCGCGACCAGCATCCCGCAGAGGATAGCCGTAAGGAACCCCGCCGCGATGCTGCCCGTCAGATACGCGCCGACGAAACCGCCCCAGGCTCCGGCTAAAAAGACGCCTTCCACCGCGCACATCATCATGCCGGTCCGCTCGGCGATCACCTCGCCCAGCGCGCCGAGGATCAGCGGCGTGCTCATGAACAGCGCCCGCGCCAGCAGATTGATCAGATTCTGCATATGTCATTCCTCCCCTGCTTTGCGCTTCTTCATCCTCGCCACGGCCGCCCGCCGCCGGAAGAAGAAGGAAATCAGCACGAACAGCATCACAAATCCCAGCATCAGGTCGATGATGCTCGACGGCGCGTCCGTGGAGTGGGAAAGCACCGTTCCTCCGACCTGAAGAATTCCGAAAAGAAGGGAGGCGAAGATCACGCCGATGGGGTTCGCGTTCGCCATAATCGCGATGCCGATGCCATAGGAGCCCACTGACGAGTCCAGCCCGGTCAGCAGCATGTGCTGCATCCCGTTGACCTCGATGAAGCCGGCCAGCCCGGCGACCGCGCCGCTGACCGCGAACGCCGCCATGCACTCCCTCGCGGGGCTGATGCCCGAAAGTCTCGCGGCCTCCGCGTTGAGTCCGGTGACGCGGATCCGGAACCCGAAGGTCGTCCGGTAGAGAATCACCCAGATCACCGCCGCTGTGACGACCGAGATGATGATGCCCGCGGAGACCGAGGTTCCGTCGATGATTTTCGGCAGCCAGACGGACCGGTCCAGCTGGTTGGTCTTGATGTACTCATGCTTCTTTTCCTGCAGAACGGTCCGGAGCAGCAGCTGCATCATATATGTGATCACATAGGTGGACATCATGCTGACAAGAAATTCGTTGGCGTGGCAGCGCGCCTTCAGAAAGCCGATCAGAAAGCCCACCGCCGCTCCGCCGCCCATCGCGGCGAGCATCGCCAGCACGATGACGGCCGGCGCGGGCATTTTCCCGGCAAGGCCAAGCGACACCGACACGGCGCAGGTACAGCCGACATAGAACTGGCCCTGGGCGCCGATATTGTAGAGGTTCGCCTTGAACGTGAAGGCGAATGCGAGTCCCGTCAGGATCAGCGGAGCTGTCTTGACCAGGATGTTTCCCATCGTGTAGGTATCCGAGAACACGCCGCCGAACATCGTCACGAACGCTTCGCCCGGACGGATCCCCATCAGCGGCAGGAAGGCGAAGCAGACGGCCAGTCCGAGAATAAAGGCAAGACCTGTCCAGAGAATCAGGTCTGCCGCTTCATGTTTTCTGTCCATTCGTCACTCCTCCTTCGCTGCTTCGGGCCGGACGCCGGCCATCAGAAGTCCGATGGATTCCATCGTCAGGTCGCCCGGCCGGTAAATTCCCATGAAGCGTCCCTGAAACATCACCGCGATCCGGTCCGCCAGTTCGAAGAGCTCGGACAGTTCGGTGGAGATCAGGAGAATGCATTTGCCGGCCGCCCGCTCCCGGAGAATCACCTTCTGCACATTGTTGATCGCCCCGAGGTCGAGCCCCCGCGTCGGCTGGTCGAAAATCAGGAGGCTTTCGCCCATATCCGCCTCCCGCGCGACTACCAGCTTCTGCTGGTTGCCCCCCGAGAGCGAGCCGGCCGTCACCGACGGATCCGGCGCCTTGATCTGATACGCCCGGATCTGCTCCGCGGTGTAGCGGTCAACCTTCCGCCAGCTGATGAAGCCGTGACGGTCCCAGCGGCCGAGGCGGCTCGCCTTCAGGATCATATTCTCCGAGAGCGACATCGCGGGTACCATCCCGTAGCGGTAGCGGTCCGACGCGCAGTAGCCGACCCCTTTCCGGATATGGCCCCCGACGTCAAGACGCGTGACGTCCGTTCCGTCGAGCCGGACCGTGCCGTCCGTCGGAGGCAGCGCGCCGTACAGCGCCTCGCAGAGCTCCTGCTGTCCGTTGCCCGATACGCCGGCCACGCCGAGAATCTCGCCGGCATGAAGGTCGAAGCTCAGATGGTCGAGCAGCGCCACGCCGTTCTCCGGCTGAACCGTGAGATCCCTCACCTCAAGCCGGACCTTCCGCCCGCCTTCCGGATCGCTTTCCTTCCGAAGCGCCTCGAGGTCGTGTCCGATCATAAGCCTTGCCAGCTCGGACGTACTCGTCCTGGTCTTCTCCACCTCGCCGCTGATCCGGCCGTTCCGCATGATGATGATCCGGTCCGCGACCTCCATGACCTCCTTCATCTTATGCGTGATGAAGATCACGGAATTGCCTTCCGCCGCGAAGGAACGGATGAACTGCATCAGCGTCTCGATCTCCTGAGGGAGAAGCACGGCGGTCGGCTCGTCCATGATGAGGATCCGGGCGTTGCGGTGCAGCGCCTTCAGGATCTCCACCTTCTGCTGGATGCCGACGGGAAGATCCCGGACCCGCGCGCCGGCGGGCACGCCGAAATGATAGCGGTCGGACAGGCGCTGAATCTTCTCCTCCTCGGCTGCGTAGTCGATCCGTCCGCGCACGGTGCCGAGGATGATGTTCTCCGTCACCGTGTGGGCGTCCACCAGCGAGAAATGCTGCTGGATCATCGAGATTCCGAGCGCCATCGCGTCCTTCGGCGACCGGATGCGGCGCCGGACGCCGTCGACCCGAATCTCTCCGGAGGTTTCATGATAGAGGCCGTAGAGGATCTTCATGATCGTGCTCTTGCCGGCCCCGTTTTCTCCGAGCAGCGCCACCACCTCGCCGCATCCTACCGAAAGCGACACATCGTCGTTGGCGAGGACCTTCGCGAACCGCTTGGTGATATGCCGCAGCTCAACAACCGGTGCTTCCATAGTTCACTCCATCCTTCCTGATTCCGCATCAATACCGGATCGTCACAGCCGAAAAGGAGGGGCCGTGCCGACGCACCGCCCCTCCCCTTCCGGCGATCCGGTCATGAAGCGGCGGATTCCGCTCCGGAGACCGTGTCCCCGAAATACTGTGTGAAGTCGATCTTGCCGTCCGTGATATCCTTCACGGCCTGATCGACCGCCGCCTTGCACTCATCCGAGCACTGATCCGTGTAGTCGACCGCGAAGACGCCTTCCTTCACGCCGATCTGGGTCTCGCCGGTCCATGCGCCGCTGATCACGTTCTTCACGATCGTCGGATAGACGTTCGCCCAGTCCATCGCCACCGAGCCGTACACACAGTCGGACTCGTCATTCTTGTTGGAAGAGAAGCCGATGAACTTCGCGCCCTTCTCCTCGGCCGCCTGGATCGCGCCGGACGTCCCCTCGTTGGAGTAGCAGAAGACCGTGTCCGCTCCGTTGTCGATCATCGAGGAAGTGAGGTCCTTCGTCGCGGATACATCCGTCCAGGAATTGACGAAGGAACGGGTCGCCTTCGCGCCGCTGATGCCGCGGTCGCCGGCGATCTTCGTCGCCATCGCTTCATATGTATCCAGCAGCTTGACCATCGGCTCGTTGGATTCGCCGCCCATCGTCGCGAACTGGCCGTTCGTCGTCGCGTAGCCGGCCATGATGCCCGCCAGATAAGAACCCTCGTATTCCTTCGGGAAGACCGGGCACTGATTGTCGGATTCCGCCGCCTGGCCGTTGATGACGCAGAACAGAGAGTCCGGATAATCCGGGGCGACCGTCGTCGCCGCCTCGTCGAACTGGCTGCCGGCTGCCATGATCAGATCATAGCCCTTCTCCCCGTACTCCACGAAAGTCGACTCGTATTCCTCCGCCGGAACGGACTCGACCACATCGATCTTCACGCCCAGTTCCTTCTCGGCGGCTTCCGCGCCTGCGTTGTTTGTCGCGTTCCAGCCCTGGTCATCGATGCTGCCGGGGAGGATCAGACAGATCTTCTTCCCGCTCAGATCCACATCCGGCGCCTCGGCCGCCGACGAATCCGCCATCGCCGCCACCGACGTCATCGACATCGTCATCATCGCGCTCAGCCCGATTGCGATCAGCTTCTTCATTGATTCATTCCTCCTTCTTGTCTGTCCGGACATCCATCCGTCCTGATCATTTTTTCACTTTATCATGATAAAGGCTTCGGGCAGAATCGTCAATCCATTTATCTGACAGATTGTTCTGCATCATCACATTGTTTTTGTATTTTGCCTTTTTGTCCGCTTCTTCTGTCATAAACAAACAAAGCGTGCCGGATTGTTCTTTCATCAGAGCAATCCGGCCGTCTTCTTATTCCGTCCGGCGCGGCAGACCGGCAGAAGGCAAAAACGGTGCGGACCGGATCCGCCGGACAGTCACCGTGACGCCGCGGAGAAGGCGGCGCGGCCGGCGCTCAGCTCCGCGCCGCCTCCGTGACCGCCTCGCAGAAGGTGGGATGAGGACGGATCACGCGTCCCAGATCTCCGGCCGTAAGGCCGTTCACCACCGCGTCCGCCAGCTCACCCGCAATGTCCGCCGCCCGCCCGCAGAAGAGCTGTGCGCCCAGCAGCCGGCCGTCCTCCCCGGCGCACACCAGCCGGATAAAGCCTCGTTCCCCGCCCGAAAGGACCGTGCGTCCGTTGGCGGTCATCACATATTTTTTTGTCACCGTCCTGATGCCCTGTTCCTTCGCCTGAGCCGCCGTCAGCCCCACGGAAGCGATCTCCGGACTTGTATAGACGCAGGAAGGAACCACCGATGTATCAATGAGACTCCTCTTCAGCTCCTCTTCGGTCCGGAGCGCGCTTTCCGGCAGGCTGTCCGCATCCGCCGCGCCTTCCTCCCGGTTTCCGCCTGCCGCCCGCTCCCGGTCAAGCACCCATCGCATATGAGCCGCCGCGTTCCGGCCTTCCGCCGCCGCCGCGTGGGCGAGCATGACGCCGCCGGTGACATCGCCGCAGGCATACAGCGACGGCACGCTGGTCCGCCCGTATTCATCGGTGAGAATCCGTCCGCGCTCCGCCGCCGGTCTCTCCGTGTGTTCCCCGAAGAGTCCTTCTGTGTACGGCCTGCGCCCCACTGCGATGAGCACCCGGTCGGCGCCCTGCTCGCTCCGGATTCCCTTTTCCTCGTACAATACGGTCAGCCCCTCCTCCGTCCGGCGAATCTCCTCCACCCGCGCAGAAGTCAGCACGCGGACGCCGCGCTTCTTCAGCTGCATCTTAAGACTCTGGGAGAGCTCGCTGTCCATGTTCGAAAGAACGCGCGGCAGCGCCTCCATCACCGTCACCTCCGCTCCCAGACGGCTGTAGAGCGACGCGAATTCCACTCCGATCACTCCGCCGCCGATGATCACAAGCCTCCGGCAGGGCTCCGTCTGCTCCAGCAGCCCGTCGCTTGTCACCACACCCGGAAGATCCGCCCCCGGAATCGGCGGGACGAAGGCCCGGGAACCGGTGGCGATCAGGATAAAACGGGCTTCGATCTCCTCATCACCCACGCGGACCGTATGCGGTCCCTCGATCACTCCGACGCCTGTCAGCACAGTCACTTTCTTCTGTTTCGCGGTCGCCGCGATCCCGTCCCGAAGTGCAAGGACCACGTCGTCCTTCCGTTCCTTCATCGCCTTCAGGTCGTATGTGACCGCGTTCGCGTGAATCCCGAACCGATCCGCTCTTTTCATCTCATCGTAAAGATCGGCCGCGTGCAGCAGTGATTTTGTCGGAATACAGCCGTGGTTGAGGCACGTTCCGCCGAGCGCTTCTTTTTCAATCAGGGCAACGGTCATCCCGAGGCGCGAGGCCTCAAATGCTGCTTCATAACCACCAGGCCCTGCGCCGATCACGACCAGATCAAATCTTTCTCTTTCACTCATTTGAACGGAATCCTCCTTGTCCTCCCGGCACATCGTTCTGCATCCTTCTCATATCCAGGCATCAGAAATCCGGACTTGTTTCAGATTCTTCCGAAACGCCTCCCTTACTTCGCACTCCATCGCAGTGCCCGTTCTTGCCTTAGGAGCAAAGCACTTCCGAAAGAGCAATCAGGTCATCCCGCATCCCGGGCGCCCCCTGAAGTTCCGGGACATACCGAAGCGTCTCCGCTATCTCCGCCGGGTCATACCGGCACCCAGTCAGCGCTTCCTGCGCCGCCAAAATTTTCTCCTGCTCCATCGCATCCGACCAGATCCGGCACGCTTCAATCCTGCCCCCGTTTACCTTCACGGCGAGGTCTGCATTTCCCCAGGAGAAGCGCCACTTGAGCTCATTGGTGAACGGGATCCGGCGGCCATATATCCAATCCCAGGACGAAAACCGCTCTGTCCACTCCGTCACCTCCCGGCTGTCCGCGTCCGCTTCCGTCACTGTCTCCACCGGCAAACCGTACACCTCGCCGAACGATTCGCGGAGCTTCTCCGAAAGTGACGGCACCGTGATCCCAGGGCAGAGTTCCACAAGGTTCACGACACGCGCGCGGACGGACGCAACGCCCTTCGAGCGCAGCTTGTCCTCCGGGACGTTGAGGTACCGGGTCATCTGGTCTGTGTCGACGCTCAGCATGATCGTCCCGTGGTGATAGCAGAAATCACCGCTTTCGAAAAATGCATTCCCCGAAAGTTTCCGCCCGTCGACCGTGATATCGTTGCGCCCGGTCTTCTCCGCGTGAATGTCCAGTTTCCGGACCGCCCGGAGAATCACCTCGAGCTGCCGCGGAAGGTCGTAATCCGCCTTCCGGACACAGAAAGTGAAATTGAGGTTCCCGAGATCATGAAAGACCGCGCCGCCACCCGAGAGACGGCGGACCAGAAATCCTCCGTCGCGCGTAAGCGCGTCGACCCGGCACTCCTTCCAGGCGTTCTGATTCCGCCCGATCACGACCGTCTTCCGGTTCTGCCAGAGGTAGAGAATGCACTCGCCCTCTTCCGTGTGCATGGTCAGGTACCGCTCGAGCGCCAGGTTGTGACGCGGGTCCGTATTCTTCGTCTCAATCATCGCAAGTTCTGTGACCATAGTCCGCTCCCTTCCTGTCCATCGCACTGAATGCTTTGCGCTGTCCTGCCCATTTCGGAAACCATCCTATCCCTCCGAAAGAGCTGCAGTCCCTGTCTTTTCCTCCGATCGATGACAAGCCGGCAGCCCATGGGGTGTGTTTCAGCCTTCTCCGAAATTATACCGGATCACCGGCGTCCGGGCCGCCTTCACCTCGTCAAGCCGCCGGACCGGCGTGTGATACGGCATCCTGTGCATCTTCTCCGGATCGCGGTACGCCTCATCGTGGATCCGGATCAGCACGTCGACGGCTGCGTCCAGCGTCTCCTTCGTCTCGCTCTCGGTCGGTTCCACCATCAGTGCCTCATGTACAATCAACGGGAAATACATGGTCGGCGGATGGATCCCCTCATCAAGAAGTGCCTTCGCCACATCGAGTGCGCTGACACCGATCTCGTGTTTCATCTTCTCGAGCGTCATCACGAATTCGTGCATGCAGATCGTGTCATACGCCATCGGATAATAATCTTTAAGCTTGGCCATCATATAGTTGGCATCGAGTACCGCGCTCTCTGCGGTATGCGCCACGCCCTCCCTTCCGAGGGACAGGATGTAGGCGTATGCCTTCACGACGACAAGGAAGTTGCCCCGCTGCGAGCGGACGTCCCCGACGCTCTCAGCGCCTCTAACCTCAGTAAAGGTTCCTTCCGGCAACTCCTCCGTCCTTGTTCCCGGGAGGAACGGAGCAAGGAACGCCTTGCATCCGCTCGGCCCGCTGCCCGGACCTCCGCCGCCGTGCGGCGTGGCGAACGTCTTATGAAGATTAAGGTGCACGACGTCGAAGCCCATGTCGCCCGGGCGGGCGATACCCATGATCGCATTCAGATTCGCCCCGTCGTAGTAGCAGAGGCCGCCCGCGTCATGCACAATCTTCGTGATATCCAGAATATGCGGATCAAAAAGGCCGACCGTGTTCGGGTTTGTGAGCATAAGACCCGCGGTGTCCTCCCCGACAGCCGCTCTTAAAGCATCGAGATCGACGCAGCCGTGCTCATCCGATGCGATGCTCACGACCTCAAACCCTGCCATCGCCGCGCTCGCCGGGTTCGTCCCGTGCGCAGAGTCCGGCACGATGATCTTCGTCCGCTTCGTGTCCCCGCGGGAGGTATGATAAGCCTTGATCAGCAGCATCCCCGTGAATTCTCCGTGAGCACCTGCCGCAGGCTGAAGCGAAAACGAATCCACACCTGTGATCTCGCAGAGCGCATGCTCAGTCTCATGGATCAGCTCAAGACTGCCCTGCACTGTCTCCCCCGGCTGCTGCGGATGAATATCCTTGAATCCCGTAAGAGACGCCACAGCCTCATCGATCGCCGGGTTGTATTTCATCGTGCAGGAACCGAGCGGATAGAAACCGTCGTTCACGCCGTAGGCCTCACGCGCCAGCTCCGTGTAGTGCCGGTCGACCTCGATCTCCGGCAGCTCCGGCAGCCGGAGAGGCTTTCCGCGCTCCGGACTGTCCGGCAGAACCTCCGGTACGTCCAGCGCGGGAAGATAGGCTGTGCCCCGTCCTGACCTGCTTCGCTCAAATACCAGCTTCATGATCCGAACACCTCCTTTGCGACAGACGCGGTCAGATCCATCTCGTCCTTTGTATTCATCTCGGTCGCGCACCATAAGATTCTTCTATCCGATAATGGCAGACCTCCGAGAATATCTTTCTCCTCAAGCGCCCGGAGAAGTTTTCCAGCATCCGGGCAGTCCGTCACAAACTCATGGAAGAACGGCTTATCATAGACGGGTTTCACGCCTGCTTCCGCGAGCACGCCTTGAAGATAATGCGCCTTCGAACTGCACTGGACGGCTGCCTCGCGAAGTCCTTCCGGTCCCATCGCAGCCAGATAAGCTGAAATCTTCAGCGCACAGAACGCTTCATTCGAGCAGATATTGGAACTCGCCTTCTCCCGGCGGATATGCTGCTCACGGGCCTGAAGTGTGAGCACGTAGCCCCGCTTTCCGTCGACATCCGTCGTCTCGCCGACGATCCGGCCCGGCAGATGACGCATCATCTTCGCCGTCGTCGCCATAAACCCGACATACGGGCCGCCGAACCCGAGCGGAAGGCCAAGCGGCTGACCTTCGCCCACGGCCACGTCCACTCCGGCTTCTCCCGGCGTCTCGAGCACGGCCATCGCGATCGGGTTCATGCTGAGCACGATCTTTGCCTTTGCCGCATGCACCGCATCCGCAATCGCGCGGACCTCCTCGATATTTCCGTAATAATCGGGTGACTGCAGGAGAAGACAGGCCACGTCCGGCGTCAGTGCCTTTATCAGTGCATCCTGATCGAGCACGCCGTCCTTCTCCGGAATCACCTCCACCTGAGCACCCGATCCGAAACTGTACGTCTTCACGACCGAGAGTACCTTCGGGTCCACCGTCGCGGCCGCCAGGATCTTCGTGCGCCTCCGGTCACGGCACATCGCGCAGCCTTCTGCGGCAGCGGTCGCACCGTCGTAGACGCACGCGTTGGACGCGTCCATGCCGGTCAGCTCACAGATATCAGTCTGGTACTCAAAAATCGCCTGCAGCACGCCCTGGCTGATCTCCGCCTGGTACGGCGTATACGCGGTCCGAAGCGATTCCTCCTGGTCCGTTACTTGATCAACGATCGCCGGAATATAGTGGCGGTATGCCCCCGCCCCGCGGAAAATCGTCGGAAAGATGTGGTTCCGCGCGGCAAGACCTCCAAGCACACGCCGCACCTCCAGTTCGCTCTTCCCCTCCGGAAGATCGAGTGTTTTTTTAAGGCGCGCCTCGTCCGGAATGTCCCGGTAGAGGTCAGACATCTTCTCAAGGCCACAAGTCTTCAGCATCTCCTGCTGCTCTTCTTTTGTGACCGGCACATAGTCTCCCATCGCAATCCTCCTTTCACAGAGTTTCCGGGAAATTCAGTCCGCCTTTTCCTGCTCTTCCTTCACAAACGCTGCGTACTCCTCTGCCGAAAGCAGCTCCTCGGTATCGGTGATGTCCTTCACCCGGATGAACCAGGCGCCGTACGGATCCTCATTCATCTTCTGAGGCTCGTCCGCCAGCTCCTCATGCACCGCACTCACACTTCCCGTCACCGGCGAGATCACGTCGGAGACCGCCTTGACCGACTCAACGTCCGCAAATGCCTCGCCCTTCGTCACGTCATCACCTTCCTCCGGCAGATTGACGAAGACAAGGTCCCCGAGCGCGTCCTGCGCGTAGTCCGTGATACCGATCACTGCCTCACCGTCTTCCGTCTTCACCCACTCATGCGTTCTCGTGTACTTCAGCTCTTCCGGAATGTTCATGTGCGTTCCTCCTCTTTTTGAAAATGCATCTTCCCCGCCGTGCGGAGAAGAAGTACCACTCGTTCCCCGCCCCTTCAAAACTCACAGCAGCGGTTACTATCAGGCTTACCCTCAACCATTCTTCTTGTAGAACGGCAGCTTCACGACCTCCGCCGCGACGCGTCTTCCTCTGACGTCCACCTCGACCTGCATCCCCGGCTCCTGGAACGCGATATCGACAATCGCCATCGCGCAGGGATACCCGACGTACGGTCCCATCGTGCCGGATGTCGTCTCGCCGATCTGCCGTCCATCGGCCCAGACGCCCTGGTGCTCACGGGCGATGCCGCGTCCCGTGACTTTAAGTCCCACACGCCGCTCTGTCGGCTTCCCTGCCTTCTCAAGCGCCACCTTTCCGATAAACGATGGCTTCTCCATCTTAACGAACATCCCAAGGCCAGCCACAAGCGGAGAGATACTGTCCGAAAGTTCATGCCCGTAGAGAGGCATGCCGGCTTCCAGACGAAGCGTGTCGCGGGCACCGAGTCCGCACGGGATCAGCCCGTCGTCCTTTCCCGTCTCAAGAAGAAGATTCCAGAGATCAACTGCGTGGTCAGAGGCAATGTAGAACTCAAACCCGTCTGATCCTGTGTAGCCTGTGCGCGAAATCACACAGCTGTATGGCCCGACCGGACGGTCCCGGAGAGCTGTGTAGTACTTCTTCGGGATGTTCTCCTCCGCGGTCAGCCGCTTCAGAATCGTCTCTGCCTTCGGCCCCTGCAAGGCGAGCTGCGCCACGGAGGAT
This sequence comes from Chordicoccus furentiruminis, assembly GCF_019355395.1. Lineage (GTDB taxonomy): Bacteria > Bacillota > Clostridia > Lachnospirales > Lachnospiraceae > Chordicoccus > Chordicoccus furentiruminis. The sequence continues at coordinate 2,207,878 of NZ_CP048829.1, read as the reverse complement.
GAAATATCCTGCATCGTGCAGTTTCCGAAACGGTGCACTGTCATCCACTCGAAATCCTTGTCCTTGTTGGCCGCGTTGACGACGACAAAATAGTGGCCCGGCCCGAACTTGTACACGATGAGATCGTCCACCGTGCCGCCATTCTCGTTGCACATCGGGCTGTAACGTACCTGGCCGACATCCATCTCCGTATAATCATTCGTCAAAAGCTCGTTCAGGTTCGCCACCGCGTCCGGGCCGTCCACAAGAATTTCCCCCATATGGGAGACATCGAAGAGCCCGCAGTCCTCACGCACAGCCATATGCTCCCGGATCACGCCCGTCCTGTACTGAACCGGCATACAGTAGCCGCCGAATTCCACCATCTTCCCGCCCGCTGCCACATGCGCGTCATAAAGCGGCGTCTTCTTCAGTTCCATAACCTTCCTCCTTTCCTTTTCGAGACCCACACGCCACGCCATTCGTGCAAGCCCGGAACGAGAATCCTGCTGCCAGACGCAGCTTACCCGAATAAAACGACAGGGACATGCAGCCCGCCAGCCCGATCCAATTGGGCTGGCAGCTGCATGTCCCTGTCTCTTTGCCTGAAAGATTCCGTGCCTTCCGGACTTGTGTCACCCTGTCCGCACGTTACTTCGTCGGCGCTTCCGCTTTCCAGGGTGCGTCAGGATACGGTTCGTCTGCCTGAGAGTTTCTGGCCCCTTCGGCGCCCGGCCTCATGAAATAAAGTCCCGCCGGGTCTCTCCCATATCCGTCATCCGCGATTCCATAGAATTGTACTTTCAACTGTACACTCAGATTAGCACCGGTCGAACGTGTTGTCAATTGATCCGCCTCAAGGGATTCTTTTCGGTTCAGCAGCGTAAACAAAGCGAAAGACTCGCCTGCCGTGCTAAGATAAAATCTGATATTTCTGCCATGCAGAAGGATGAGGCGACAGCTCGCCTTTCCATCGTCTGTCACTTTGATGATATGATAAAAATGCATAAAGCGGATCTTCATCGCCGGCGCATCGAGAACGCCCGCCGAATTGGTCCAGTCCGTGCTCTTCAGTTTTCCGGAGAAGATTCAGATCGATTTTTCGGTATGCGCGGGTCATCATTCTTTATACCTCCTCTTTTACTATATCACTACAGTGATAATCATCGATTCATTTCTATGAGCTTTCTGAATGATCCGCTATAATGCAGTCAGGAAAAAGCACAAAAAAGCACCCGACATAGTAAGACGAGTGCAGAAAAGTCCCCAGCATCATAACGGGCTTCATCGTGTTCATTTTGGGAAATACACGCGGATCTCTGTGTCGTGCTGGCCGCGATTCACCGGGATGGGTGCGGGGGCGGGTGCATTTCATAAAAAGCATATCTTCCCCCGGAAACCACGGGGGGAAGAATGTGATCGCATCAAGCGCCCATCTCTTCCCGGAAATTTCTGAAATCCTTCAGGGCCCGGCGTCCGATCTTCACGATTTTCTTCACGTTGATCGAATTGACGCCGCCCTGGCGGGGCCTGAAGGAGATCGGAATAAAGCGGATCTTCCTGTGGTAATAGTTCCCGAACGTCGTCAGCATGACATTGGGGAGATTATAATCAGCCGGCATTTTCTGAATGTATTCTTCGACATAATCTCTTGTCATCAGTCGGAACGGTGCATTTGAATCCGGTATGGTCACCTTGAAGTAATGCTTCAGAAGCCGGCAGAGCGTTTTCTCGACGAACGCCCTCTGCTGCCCGTCACCACGCACCGTGCGGTTCCCGAACTGTGCGTCATACTCATACCGTTTATCCCAGAATGCCTCAAATTCGTCCGGATTGGTCTGGCCGTCCGAATCGGTCTGAAAGATAAAATCGGCTCCTTTTTCAACCGCATAGCGGTAGCCGAACAGCACGGCCGGGCCATGACCGCCGTTTTTCTTTGTAAGTGGCTGAAGCATAGGCCTGTCCTTGGCGAGTTTCAGAAGTATCTCATAGGTATCATCTTTGCTCCCGTCATTCACGACAACAAGTCTTGACGCCCCGCCCCCGTCATGCTGTTCCACGACGGGGTACCAGTCTTTTACCAGATTCTCAATATTTGCAGCCTCGTTATAGGCCGGAACCACGATATAAAGCTGATCAACCATATCTATTTTCCGCCTTTCTGGCGAAAGGCACCGATGGGGTCATGAAAATCGAGGTGCTTTCGCTCTTTCTACTATTCTCAATTCCTGATATCTTTTTCTTGCAGGGTCGGCACACTACAGAGCACGTGGAGGTGAGTGGCGGGGCGGTATAGCGGCCTACCTCGCATATCTATATGTTGCCGGTCATCCTTAAGGCATCAATGAATGGCGCATCTCGTAGCCCGTAAACTTATCTCTTCCGAAGTTGTCTCGATTTCGCCGGATGACCAGTCACCGCCGCTCCTGCAACTACAAAATATCAGGAGGTGTTTTATTGGCTTTTAAAATCTTTCGTTTTAACTGCTGTGGCCTTGATGTCCACAAGACCTGGATCTTTGCCTGCATTGGACTCACGGATGCAAACGGCCGGACAGAATATAAGGAAAAGATGTTTTCCTCTTTCTCCAGAGGTCTGCGGGATCTCGCCGCATGGCTCGCCTCTTACAACTGTACCGATGTATGCATGGAATCTGCCGGCAAGTACTGGATCCCGGTATTCAATGTCCTTGAAAAGACATGCAACGTGATACTTGCTCACCCTAAGTACACCAAACCACAAAAAGGGAATAAGACCGACCGTAAGGACGCGAAGTGGATATGCGATCTGTTCATGTGCGACATGATCAAGCCTTCCTTTATCCCACCCGCCGAGATTCGTCATCTTCGGGATTTAGTGCGGTACCGGTTCAAACTCACCAACATGCTGACAGGTGAGAAGAACCGTGCACAGAATTGTCTGACTGTATCAAACCTCAAACTTGACGATGTCTTCAGCGACGTGTTCGGGAAGTCTTCCAGATCGATTACGGAATACATCCTCGCCCATCCCGGTGAAACCTTTGATGTCACTCCTTTTGTGGATAGAAGATGCAAGACCCCAATTGAAGAAATCCAAGCCGCTGTTGACGGCGCTGTCTCTCCAGAACAGGCTATAAAGCTTCGTCAGTGTCTGGACCACATCGATGAGTTGGAAAAGCACAAGGCAGAAATGGAACGGGAAATCCTTCGCGTTTCTGATCCGTACCTTGACGCTCTCGAACTGATCCGCACTGTCCCCGGTTTCGACAAAAACCCTTTTACGGCGATTCAGATTCTCTCTGAGATTGGCGGCGACATGTCTGTGTTCCCGACAGACAAACATCTTGTTTCCTGGGCAGGATGCTGTCCCCGTAACGATCAAAGCAATTTCAAGATCAAATCCACTCGGATTTCCCGTGCTGGTTCCTATCTTAAACCAGTTTTGGTGCAAGTTGCAAATGCTTTGATCAAATCGAAGAAACATCCGGAGATCACAGAACGTTACCGCCGTATCAAATCCCACCGCGGGCACAAGAAAGCCATCATCGCTGTCTGCCGTATGCTCCTGACCGCTATCTGGCACATACTGACAGATCTGAAGCCGTATACAGCTGAAGGGTATCTTGCTCCGCGGCCTGTGAAGACAGAAAAGATTCTCACTACTTCGCAGGCACTTAATCTGCTGAAGCTCAGAGGCTACGTCATCAAAGACGATCTGCCCGTCACTGCTTCCTGATTAGGTCGTGTCTATATTTGCTTTTCAAAGACCCCTTGAGGGTTTGTTTGCTATGCCCTCTTTACGATATCTAACCGCCTACCTCTTTTTTCAAACTTGCTCTTCCTTCTTTCTCTCATTGGAGCGCATAGATAGCCGCCCCGGGCGTGCCCTGATTGGTCGTTCTCCCGATTTCAACGTACCCGTTATCCCTCAGGAATGCATCACATTTTTCTCTATGAGATGGGCCGACGTTGTTCGGGTAAACAATCACTTTTGGCTTGTTCTCATTCATCTTGTTCCAGAAATCAGCTGCCTTTTCCTTGTCGATGGAGAGAACCGGCGCTTGATACGAATATTCATTTGATGCGAACCGGTCTGACAGATTGTAGATGATATCCCAGTTTCCAAATACCATGATGCGGTCGTTCTCAGATGTATTTCCATCCACAATACCCGCCGTCTCTTTCACACTGATCGACATCTGATCCGAATTGCCATGCTTTCTTGCGGACATGACCTGTACCGCACTATCAAATGCCCCGAGCCAGAACGGGGCGGCAAAGATGCAGATCAGGTACAGCATGAAGAAGTCTGCCAGTGTTCTGTTCCGGCTCTCATACAGAATCCCTGTCATCCTCACAAATGGATAGACAAAAGCCGGGATCAGAATCATGCCGTAATGCTCATAAGACTGACCGGACATACTGATCATCAGCATATTCACAACAAGATAAAGCGTATATGTGATATCAAAGATTTTTCGTTTTCTGTAAGAAACATACAGCATCCCGATTCCCGTGAAAAGAACAATGCTCCGGTTCGCGAAATAGGTAAAAGAATCGACCTTATGACCGGTAGATGCCCATTTCGAATCAGATGTATACTTCCCGTTGAAAACAAGATAATCCTGAACAAATGCTTTTAACACACCATTTGCACCAAGCCAGATGACGATCGGCAGGATCACCAGCAGGGCGCCTGTGATAAACCATAAGAGAAATCCTCCCAGGTCCCTGTATCTCTTTTCGATGATGCACTGGACCAGAACCACAATGCACATCACAATCCAAAGAGCACACATATTGGCCCGAAGCATCAGAACTGCCGCGAAGGAAGCGCCGCAGATCACAAGACGGATCTTCGAAATACGGTGATTGACAAAATAATCAATAAATATATAGATCCCTGCCGCGATAAAGGGCATCGCATATTCTTCCGTGAGATTTCCGCCCTTATAAAATGTTCCGAGAAGGCACGAAGAGGTCAGAAGAATCAGGAGCGACCAGATCCTCGATACAAAAAGCCGGGCAATCCGATACATAATAAAGAACGTCGAAAAGAGCGTCACCACTTCAATGACCCAGATCCCTTTCCAATCGGAAATCAGAAGACCGACGACATTGATCAGATAGATAAGCGGTCCTTTATGGTCAAAAGCATCCCGATAGGGCATTCCGCCGTTTAAAATCACTCTTGCGACATATGAAAAAACGCTGGAATCGGAAGTATTATCTCTCACCACCCAGAAATTACAGGAGGCATACGTCGAGAAGCCAAGTGCAAGAATTCCTATGATAAAAATTTCAAGAATCGGCCAGAAAACCTTTTTCTTCTCATCGGTCATAAATCAAGCTCCCCTCATACAATACAAACAGACCCTGCTATTATACCACGAAACACCGGGATGGCCGGAACAAACAAGCTGAGAGAACACAAAAGAACGCACCCGTGGTAAGATGGATTGAGAGAAGCGCCGCAGCATCATAACAGGCTTCATCGTGGTCATTTCGGGAAATGCAGACCAGACCGGGAACACCTTATCAACATGATGGAAATGGAGGGAATGACATGATCCTGTCAGATGAAGGTTTAAAAGACAAGGCACAATGGGAAAAAGCCGGCATCGTCCTGCCGTCCTATAATGTCCGGGGCGTGACAGAGAAGGCCATCCGCGCGCCCAGATGGGTGCATTTCGGCATCGGCAACATCTTCCGGATCTTCATCGGAGGCATTGCGGATGACCTGATCGAGAGAGGCCTTCTGGACCGGGGCCTCACCTGCGTGGAGACGTTCGACTACGAGATCGTCGACAAAATCTACAGGCCGTTCGACAACCTGGGCCTGAGTGTGATCTTAAACGGAGACGGGACCCGCGATGTCCGCGTGATCGCATCCCTCGCTGAAGCGGTCAAAGCAGACTGCCATGATGCGGTCCAGTGGAATCGCCTGAAGGAGGTTTTCTCAAGCCCCGACCTTCAGATCGTCTCCTTCACGATCACGGAGAAAGGATACGCGCTGAAAAAGTCAGATGGCACCTATTTTCCATTCATTCAGAACGACATCGAAAACGGTCCGGAAAAGGCAACCAGTGCGGTCGCGATTGTGACCTCTATGCTCTACACCCGCTTCCAGAACGGAAAGAAACCGCTTGCGCTCGTCTCGATGGACAACTGCTCCCAGAATGGAAAGAAACTGAGAGATGCCGTCCTCACGATGGTCGATGAGTGGCAGAAGAAGGGATTCGTCGGAGACGATTTCGTATCCTACGTGCAGGATGAACAGACAGTTGCATTTCCATGGACGATGATCGACAAAATCACACCGCGCCCGAGCGAGGCAATCGCGGATGATCTTGAGAAAATGGGTGTCGAAAACATGCAGCCTGTCATCACGTCAAAGAAGACTTTCATCGCGCCATTCGCAAATGCCGAGAAGCCGCAGTACCTGGTGATCGAGGACCACTTCCCGAACGGACGGCCGGCTCTTGAAGAAGGCCAGGGAGTCTATCTGACGGACCGGAAGACTGTCAACCTCGCGGAGCGGATGAAAGTCACGGCCTGCCTCAATCCAGTGCATTCCGCGCTCGGTCCGATCGGCGTGGTGCTCGGTGAGCCGCTGTTCGCGCATATGCTGAATCACAATCCGGACGCGATGAAGATGGCGCAGATGGTGGAGGCAGAAGGCATCGCGATGGTCGAGGACCCGAAGATCCTCTCACCGAAAGCATTTGCAGACGAACTGTTCCGCGACCGCTTCGTAAATGAATATCTGGGCGACACCAACCTCCGTCTGTCTGTCGACGTCTCGCAGATGGTCGGGATCCGTTTCGGCGAGACGATCAAGGCCTATGTCGCGAAATATGGCAGCGCCGAAAAACTGACCGCCATCCCGCTCGGCATCGCCGGCTGGCTCCGCTATCTGCTCGCAGTCGACGATAACGGCAGCCGCTTCGAGCTCGCGCCCGATCCAATGAACGAGGAGCTGACAGACGCCCTCATGGGGATCGTGGTCGGAAAATCGGAGACGTTCACGGACCAGCTCCGTCCGATCCTTTCCAACGAGCGTATTTTCTTCATCGATCTCTACAAAGCCGGGGTCGGTGACAAGGTGGAAGCGATGTTTCGGGAAATGCTCGCGGGGCCCGGAGCCGTGCGGGATACGATTCACCGGTACGTGGGGTAATCCTTATCAGACGCCCATCTCTTCCCGGAATTTTCTGAAGTCCCTCAGGGCCTGCCGTCCGATCTTCACGATTTTCTTCACGTTGATCGAATTGACACCGCCCTGGCGGGGCCTGAATGAAATCGGGGCAAAATGGATCTTCCTGTGGTAAAAGGCCCCGAACGTCGTCAGCATGACATTGGGTAAATTATAATCGGCTGGCATTTTCTGAATATACTCATCGACATAATCTCTTGTCATCAGCCGGAAGGGTGCATTGGAGTCCGGGATCTCAACCTTGAAATAATGCTTCAGAATGCGGCAGAGGGTCTTCTCGACAAACGCCCTCTGCTGCCCGTCGCCACGGACAGTGCGGTTTCCGAACTGGGCGTCATATTCATTCCTGTGGTTCCAGAATTCCTCGAATTCGTCCGGATTGGTCTGGCCATCCGAATCGGTCTGAAAGATAAAATCCGCTCCATGCCGGACAGCATAGCGATAGCCGAAAAGTACCGCCGAACCATGCCCGCCGTTCTTCTTTGTCAGCGGCTTAAGCAAAGGTCTTTCCTCAGCAAGTTTCAGGAGCATCTCGCAGGTATCATCCTTGCTCCCGTCATTTACGACAACAAGCCTTGACTCTCCATTCCCGTCGTGACGCTCCACGATGGGATACCAGTCTTTCACAAGATTCTCAATTCTCCGCGTTGTATTCGGAACAAGAAAACCTGAGGAAATGCCGCCTGTCCGTATGAGCCCGATGATGAAGCGAAAACAGTCAAAATCTCTATTGGTTTTTATGAAAATCATAAAATGCAGTTTATGATTTTCATAAACCGTGATATGGTATTTTCATAAAACGACCAATTGTGAAGGGACATATCGTCATGATCAGCAGAGCGATCCAGGCAGAATTAAGCAAATCCATCCGACAGTTTCCGGTTGTGACCGTGACGGGAACAAGACAGTGCGGCAAAACGACTCTTCTGAAGCATGCCCTGCCGGAATACCGTTATGTTTCACTGGAAGACCCGGATATCCGTGAACTGGCTATGGAAGACCCGAGGGCTTTCCTTTCAGAATATGATGATCATGTGATCATTGATGAGGCGCAGCGGGTTCCGGAACTTTTCTCTTATATTCAGACAAAGATTGATGCACGGGATGAAACAGGGCAATACATTCTCTCCGGTTCCCACAATTTTCTGCTGATGGAATCCATTTCGCAAAGCCTTGCAGGAAGATGTGCGGTTCTGAAAATGGCACCTTTTTCCATTGGCGAACTGAAGGATGCCGGCATTCTTCCGGAATCTGTCTGGAATCAGATGTTGGTCGGAGGATATCCCCGGCTGTATGACAAGAAAATCGATCCGACGGATTACTTTCCCAGCTATGTAATGACTTATATCGAGAGAGATGTCCGATCCGTAAGACGGATCGCAGACAATGCGCAGTTTTCACTGTTTGTCCGCTTATGTGCATCCAGGGTCGGACAGGTGCTGAACATGACCTCTCTGGCAAATGAGGCAGGCATCACCATTCCGACTGCGAATGCATGGCTCTCTATTCTGGAGCAGAGTTATGTCATCTATCGGCTTCATCCCTATTACCGAAATTATTCAAAGAGGCTGATCAAATCACCTAAACTGTACTTTTATGATACAGGTCTGCTCTGCTATTTTCTTGGAATCGAGACGGAAGAACAGCTGAAGAAAAGCGACCAGGCGTGGGCCGTTTTTGAAGATATGGTTGTTACGGAATATATGAAGCAGCAATATATTCTGGGAAGGGAGCCGGCCGCCTGGTTCTGGCGTGATACAAACCAGAACGAGGTGGATCTCCTGACAGAACGCGGGACGGATCTCAACGCATATGAAATCAAACTTTCGGAGACGATGAACCGGAGATTTCTGAAAGGGCTGGATAACTTTGCGGACCTGTCGGGGATACCGGCCTCTCATCTGACCTGCCTTTACCGTGGAAAGGATTATGCGACATCCGCGGGAACATTTGCCAATTATCGGGATTATCGCTTTCCGTGAGCCAGGTGCCAGGCACTCCCCCGTTATCTTATGCCTCTTGAATACATTCCATGAGTATCTCCGATGCCGCCACGTACTCCGCCATATTCCGCGATTTTTTCAGTGCCTTATAATGCTTCCTGATCCGGGATGGCAGCGTGCCGTCCTCATCTTCAAGAGGTCTGACCCAGAATCCCCACAGCTCTTTCATCCTGGCGAGGATTCCTCCATCGTCGGCGGGTGCATTTCTATAAAGACGCAGGATCCGGTCTTGGAAGTGTTTCATCCTGCTGCCCTCTTCCGCGATCCCAAGGATGGATTCCGCCAGGGCAGGATTCATCACCAGCCCCCTGCCAATCATGATGGCGGACGTTTCGGGGAACCTCGTCATGATCGCTTCTGCATCGGAAGACTTCAGAATGTCGCCATTATACACGACCGAATTAGTCGAAAATGCAGCCGCCTCCCCATAGCTTTCGAGATCAGGCGATCCCTTATACCCCTGATTTCCAAGTCTGGGATGGACCGTGACTTCTGACAACGGATACTGATTGTAGACCTGGATCAGCTGAGGCATCAGATTTTCTTCCATGCCGATTCTGGTCTTGACGGAAATCGATATCTTCCCGTCAAGTCTCAGAAAAATACCGTCAAGAAGCCTGTCAACTTCTTCCGGATCACGTAGTATACCTGCTCCTCTGCCTCGACTGGTCACGGTCGGGGACGGGCATCCGAAATTCAGGTTCACTTCGGGATAGCCGGCCATTTCCAGCCCTCGGACTGCATTTGCCAGAAAATCCGGATTTTTCCCCATCAGCTGCGGCACGAGCCTGCCCTCACGGATGTCAAATTCCGGGTTCCCATCCGCAGAAAGGTCGTATTTCTCTGACCGGCTGAGACCCTTCGCTTCAGTCACATTGATAAAGGGTGCATAATATTTGTTTACGCCCTTAAAGATTGCGGCGTGAGCGTTGCGGAAAGGGCTTGTGGTGATCCCCTCCATCGGGGCAAAATAGATCTTCATTGTCGCACGTTCCTTACGTATCGGGTGCCAGGCGCTCCGCGTTCAGCCGGAGCCATAAAATAACTATAGCGCAGTTTATGTATTCCATAAACTGTAGGATGATACACCTAAGACCGGCACTCCTCACTCACGCCCGGGACAAGCTAGCAGTATCTGTCGGTCTCGTTCGCTTCACCCCAAAACTCGGATGGATCGTGCTATCAGGTTTCACAAACTCCCCTCTTCACCTGTGATATGATAAGTGCAAACGTTACTGTTTCCGGATGACTTTCGCCAAGAGAGGAGGCCATTTATGGAGAGTTGCTTAAATGCACTTGGAAGCGCGATCGTAACTGCAGACGCACATGCCAGACTCGATGAGAACGTCAAGCAACTTCTGGCCAACAAACCAATCCTCGCCTGGATTCTGAAGTATGGCGTGGAGGAGTACCGAAAGAAGGACAACGAAGGCGGTAAGGCAGTGAATCCAGGATCGGATCTTCATCGTATGCTGTCGACCCTGTTGTCAGGAGATCTGGAACCGAAGAAAAAGCTGGCAGCGCTGCAGGACCATTTCGGAATTCCGGTGACGAATAAGATGGAAGCGGAGGTGGAACGCATGTGTAACTATAGTGCGATGATTGAGGAGAAGGGAATAGCAAAAGGAATAGCTCAGGGAATCAGCGAAGGCGTTGCGGATAATCGCAAGGAGACTGCTCTCCGCATGATCCAAAAAGGTGTTCTTTCCGATGCGGAGATCGCGGAGTATACGGGAATGACGGAGACCGAGGTGAAGCAGCTGCGGGAAAGTAAGATGGCGTCGCTGTAAAACCGATCTTGCAAAAATGCCGAGGGCTCAGGGCATGGTGGCTCAGGAGCCCTCATTTTCAATGCTCCGAATGTCAGAACTCCCTGCCCTTATTCGTCCTCATCCGGGTCCGGAATATCGCACCCGTCGGACAGAATGAAGTCCGTCAGAAGCTTGTCGACACGGTTGCTGACCATGAACGGAGGCAGTTTCTTTCCGTCTATTTTTGAGAAATACACCTGCGCCTTTTCACGGACAACTGAATTCTTCAGGTCATCAAACCGCCCGTATTCGTTCAGTTGCTCCTTCGTCACATGCGCTTTCATGATGTCTGTAAGCTTCTTCTCGGAAAGGCCCAGATACTTCACCAGCCGGTTCACCTGCTCATGACGGGCGCTTTTCGCATACTGCACGATATAATCCCTGAACGTCATGCCCGGCACAAGATGTGCGTCTCCACTCTGCACATCATGAAGGAACAGATTGGCGTACTTCTGGTCCTCCTGCGAGAGGAATGCGAATGATTTATGAAGTTCCGCCAGTGTATTTTCCAGGTCCTTCGGATCCACATTCGGATCATTCAGCTGCTTCTTCCACTTCTCGAAACGTGAATTCATATAATCGTTGTCGATCACGCCGGTGTTCTGCTCGGTCAGATAAGGATCGATCGGGAACGTGATATCAACCGGCCCGTCCTTCCCTCCGCCATCAGTTCGAAGCTCCTTGTACCGCTGCAGCAGAATCCGATACTTCTCTTCAGTCGGAATCAGACTGACCGGCGGTGTGTCGTGCTCATCCTCCGGGTCGCTTCTGGCATCATATACCCGCTTATCCCAGCTGAATCCCTGAAGTTTTGCCGCCTGCAGATAAGTGGAAAATGCACGGAACAGCTTCGCGAATCGGGCTTTGGACGGCACGTCCGCCGGCAGACGATCGAGATCCGGAACGCCGGCGCCCTTGAAAACGTCGATCATATCCAGGAACGTCTCGTTCATATGACGTACATTTTCCGGGAGATGATCGGCAAAAAGCCCCTGCGGACGGTCCCCCGAGTAGAGCCGGACCGCATCCTCGATATTACGCTTCATCGTATGCGGCATCCGGAAGTACCGGATGATGCCGAACGGTTTCTCGTTGATATTGAAGAGGCGGTTTGTCCTGGAGAACGCCTGGATCAGGTTCTGGTACACGAGCACCTTGTCGAGATACAGCGTATTGACCCACTTCGAGTCAAAACCTGTGAGCATCTGATTGACAACAATCAGAAGAGCCAGCTGTGCCTCCGGCTGCACCCGTTCATACGGCCGCTTATGCGCAAGCCGCGCCGCAACATCTTTCTTGAAAAATGCATACCGCCCGATATCAAAATTCTGGCCAAACGTCTCGTTGTAGTCATTCAGCATATCCTTAAGGCCATCGTCCTTCAGAATCGATCTTTCCCCGCCCTGATTGTCGATCGTCGGATCAAAGAGCCCCGTCACTTTCATCGCCGGGTATTTTGTGCGAAAGAGACGATAGTACCGGATCGCCTCCGGGATACTGGAGGTCGCGAAAATCGCATGGAACTGGCCATTCCGGCTGAGCGTCAGCCAGTTTTCCATGATGTTGTCCACAACAGCGCTCTGGTATTCGTCCGTCTGCCAGGCTTCCGATCCGATATAGTCCTCAATTCCCTTCTGGTACCTGCCATCCTCCTTCTTCTGCCCGGCCATCGGAACTTCTGACTGCGACATAAAATGATAATACTTCCGGCTCATCACGGGATCATGAATCGCCTCTTCCTCTGATGCGGCGCCAGACTCCTTAAGTGCCACCATCTTCCGAAGATCCCGGTCCTTGTAGACCAGTACCATCGTCGGATCAAATCCCAGCACGTTCCGGTCGCGAATGCCGTCCGCGATGCTGTAACGGTGCAGTTCATTTCCGAAAATGTCCGCAGTCGTGCTCAGTGCCTGCTGATTTTCCAAGAAAACCGGTGTTCCGGTGAAACCGAAGAAGAGGGCATTCGGGAACGTGGCCTTGATCGTCGAGAGCATTTCTCCGAAAGTTGAGCGGTGGCACTCATCGATGATGAAGACGAGACGCTTGCTCTGCATCTCCTCCAGGTCCTTCGCACGCATTTTCACTGCAGCATCTTCCTTGATGTTACTCATCTTCTGGATCGAAGAGACAATCAGCGTATTCTTCGGGTCCCCGCTCTTCAGTTTGGTGATCAGTGTGATCGTATCCTCCGTGGCCTGAACATCATCTTCATTGTCCGCAAACGCACGGTATTCCTTCAGCGACTGCGTGCCGAGTTCGATCCGGTCCATCAGAAAGACCACTTTGTCCGCGCATCTGGATTTCGCGATCAGCTGCGCCGACTTGAAGGACGTCATCGTCTTGCCGGATCCCGTCGTATGCCAGACATACCCGCCGAGCTGCTTCCCTTCCGTCCAATCATTCTTCGCGACACGGTCAGAGATCGCGCTGGCTGCATAGTACTGATAGCTCCGCATCACTTTCAGAATACCGTCCGAATCGTCCGCAATCATGTAATTGCCGATCATGCGGTGCGCCATCGGGATGGAGAGCAACTTCTCCGCCACTTCTTTCCAGTCATTGATCGGATCGTTGTTCACATCGGCCCAGTGGAAGCAGAAGTCACGGTTGACCCGGGCACCGCTGCCCGGATTGGCAAAATAGACCGTCTCCTCCGGGTTCATCGCCACAAAGAACTGGACAAGTGCAAAAAGCCCGGTGAAAACCCGCTCGTGCAAATATTTTTCGATCTGATTGACCGCCTCTTCCGCCGGGACACCCGATCGCTTCAGCTCGATATGGATGAGCGGCATGCCGTTGATCAGCAGCATCACGTCGCCCCGGCGATCCTGCAGAATCTTATCCTTTCGAGAAAAGACCGGCTGCTCCGCGATCTGATAGCGGCTCCTTCCCGCCGCGATCTCGCTGGGGCTGAAGATAAAGAGGCTGACTTCCTTTCCGTAGTGAAGCGTATCGGCCGGATTCTTCCTCTTGATCGCCACTGTTCCGCCATCAATCCACGCATGGAGCGCATTGGGTGTCTCACTCCGCCTGATCTGCTCGATCAGTTCGTCCATCTCCTCCTTGGTCAGCGGGCAGTCATTGAGCCGGTCGATGCTGTTGTTGTTCTCATAGATGATCTTCGCCCAGTTGTCGATCAGGTCCTGCTCCGTCGGGTGGCTTAAGATCGTCTGATCCGAATGAATCTGCCGGTCCTGCCCCGTGTACTCCCATCCGTACCGCTGCAGAGCTTCGATCAGTGCGTGCTCAAAATCTGCTTCTTTCGAAAAGTGGTCCATAATCATGCTCCCCAGATATCTCACTTCCCGATTAATTATGCGTCCTGATATTCCGCGAGTGCATCCGTATCGATCGTCTTGATTTCAAATGTCTTGCGAGTTGATACGCAGAAATTGTACTCGATCATCAGATTAGCGAGCTTCTGTCCGTCAATCAGAATGATGTGATGCACGTTCGCATACTCTCTTGCCTTTTGTGAAAACCTGGCTGTCGTGACAAAAAGCCCGTCGCCATGCTTCCCCGCGATCGCGCCGACAAAGCTTTGAATGGCAGGCTGGCCCACAACCTGATCCACATCCCATTTCTTTGCCTGCATATAGATCAGAGAAAAGCCTAACTTGTCCTCCATGATAATGCCGTCAATCCCGTCATCACCGGAGGCGACGGTCGCATGGCTCCCATATTCCACCGTTCCATAACCCATCTTCGACAAGAGATCGACAACAAGTTTTTCAAATGTATGCGGAGTGATCTTCAGCACTTCGCTGAGAAGATCCGAAGCCAGATTGGCATTGATCTGTCTGTATGCCTCTTCAAACTGATCGTCCGGCGTCAGATCCTTGGTCCTATGGAATTCCGGCTCTGTATGATGTTCATCCGTCTGCCCTGTCACAGATACGAAATCCACGAAAGATGGGAATCGTTCAAGATATTTGGAATCGATTTTATCCGGATCCTCCGCTGCCACCTGCTTGCCTGCATCCGTAATGACAATCGATGCGCGCTTCGGACTGTCCAGGAGACCGGCCTTTTTCAGATACGTCTTGGCCCAGCCCACACGGTTCAGAAACACTGTCTGTCTTCCACTCGGGAGCATCTCCGCGAGATCATCATCCGATAAATGCAATTGCTGCGCCAAGATCGTTGCAACCTCGTTTATCTTGTACACCTTGCCATCCTTCACCGCCTGGAGCAGCGGTTTCATCAATTCGTCGTATTTTGGTACTGCCATTTTCGTCATCCTCCATCGGCATTTTCATTAATTACATGATTACGTCAGGTTGGCAAGTGACCTCATCACAAGATCCACATCCTGATTTTCAAGTTCCTGTATCACGTGCAGATACGTCTTCTGCGTCGTCGTCATGCTGGCGTGCCCCAGGCGCCTCGCCACACTGGCGATCGAGACGCCGGCATAGAGCAGGATCGAGGCATGCGTGTGGCGAAGTCCGTGCACGGAAATTGCCGGAATATCAAGTTTCTTACAATACCTCTCCAGAATATCATTCACGGTGGAGTTGTAAACCTTATCCTCATCATTCTGCACAAAAATCGGCTTGTCTGAAGGCAGATTCTTCACAAGAGACGCAAACTGCATCACCACCTGCCAGTCGATCTGTATTTTTCTGACAGAGGAACGATTCTTGGTCGGGGCGAAACCTCCGCCTTCCTTGTAGTTCCATGTCTTGCTGACTGAAACCGTCTGATGTGCAAAATCGAAATCTGCCGGCGTGATCGCCAGCGCTTCAGAGAAACGCATCCCGGTCTTGGCGACAAGCAGAATGAACCAGTCCCAGCTCACTTCTTCCCCCAGCATCAGGCTTTTCAGAAGCGCATGAAGCTCAAACTGATTCAGATATTTTTTCTTCTTATCAGCAGGCGTCCTGCCTTTGATGATCACCTTTCGCGTCGGATCACGTGGAATCAGTCCCTCGTCGACGGCATCCAGCACCGCACCCTTCAGCTGATGATGAAAATCCATCGTCGTCTGACGCTCATGCTCTTTCGCATATTCATTGATGATCTGCTGATAGACTGTCCTCGTGACGTCGCAAAGCCTCAGGTCCGGCACTAATTTTTCAATCCAGGAAAGGCTCATGCGGTACTTGGACAGCGTCACATCCCGGATCGCCCCCTCCTTATAAACAGAAATCCATTTCCGATAGTAATCCTTCAGCTGATCTGTCGTCTGAAATTCATCTGGCATACATAGCTCCCTTCTATGCCGATGAAGGACTTGATCTCATTCTGTCCGTTTTTCAGCGTCCTGGCGACAGGACTTACGCTGCGACCGGGGAATTGCTTCCTGGTGAAAATTGCAGTTTTTTCAGTATGAACCACTGTTTCTGATGAAGGGTGATAAGGTTGTCGAGGTCTCTAAAAAATCCTGCAATCTTCTTCTGTTCACCATATGAAGTTACATCCACAATAAATTCCTGCATCTCAGATGCAAGGATATGTTTAATGGTATTACCGGTTGATATGTTTTCAAATTTCTTTTTTGACTTGGCTGTCTGGTACTGATAATTCAAAAAATATGGTTCAATTTCAACTTTCGGATTTCTGAACATAATGAGCGCATGCGCTGCTGAACAGTCCAGTTCTTTTGGGATTACGGCAGCATGACCAACGTGTCCAGACTGAACCATAACCATGTCGCCAGTGTGTAACCATTTATCTTTTTGATTCTCATAAAATACGTCGTTAATAAATACTTCTGTGTTGTGGTTTATCAGTCCGTCCTTTATATTGTTAGATTCAAGATAAAAATGTCCCTCTTCAACATAATATGGGGTAGCAGTTCCAACGAAGGCATTTCCAATATCTTTGTATATATCCGACAACTTACGCTGTTCCCAAGATATCGTGGTATTAAGAAAAGCGTGCCTTAATCGACCGTAGCACTTACTCTGATGAAGAGTGATAAGGTTGTCGAGCTGCTCAGTAAATGTTCCAATGGCTTTCTGTTCCTCATAACTTGTGGAAGGAATTTTGATTGTTTTCATCCCTTCTATATCAATACTTCGCCCATCTCGGATTCCATATACATGAGGCTTTAAATCTATTTCAATAAACTTTTTTGAACGAAAATACGAATAATAGAATCTTGAATCTGTATTTTCACCATGGAATGCATGATACGCAGGGCTTATAATTCCAGTGTTTGTAGCTTTTTCCAAGCCACCTTCGAAGGAACGGAGATGAACAATAAAGTCACCTTCCTTTACCATCTTGTAATTTGATAGGTTCGCCTTGTCATACAATAAGCTACGGTCAGATTCATCTCTTCGTATTGTGCCACCTCCTTGAATAATCATAAGAGCCGGTAGCTCCTCGTGGTTCTTCTCAGAGTATTCTACGAATACATCCCCCAACTTACGCTGTTCCCAATCGCCAGTGAAACCGGAAAATCTGAATTTCGGCACCTTCTCGCCATTTTTCGGGAAACAATTTACCAGCATCGATTTTTTGACGATTTTCAGCTTTTCCAGCTTACACTGATGAAGGGTGATAAGGTTGTCGAGACTGCGAAACACAGCAACAATCCGGTCTTGTTCTGCTCTTATTGGAAACGATACAGTTACCTCTTGAATGTCCGAATTGTGGATATGAACAACTGATTTCCCTTGTGCCTTTTTTGCCAGTTCTTTTTGTGGTTCACCATTTGAAATAGTAAGGGCTAAAAACAACGGGTTAATGAAGTTGAATGGACGAAGAATATTTAGGTCTCCACCAAGTAAAATCCCTGATTTTTCAACGGCTGAAGCCCTTGCAATGTCCTCGGCTGTCTCTCCCGAAGCAGGTATTATTACTTCATTACCTTGACTATAAATAGAGCCGTCTTTTGGAGTGGCAAAAGTATCAACTTCGTCAATAGCAAATTGATACTTTGTGTAGAGTCTACCGTATAGTATTATCGGTGTTCCGTTTTCCGTCAAATCGCTCTTGGAATAACCATTCCCTTTTGAATAATCAGCAATGTCCACAGACTTACGCTGTTCCCAATCATCCTCGAACCCCCTGAACCGGATCGCCGGCACCTTCTTCTCACTCATCATCGGCACCTCTCAGCAAATGACGCAGCTCCCGAATGCCTTCCATATCGGACTCGGAACCCGTGAGCTCGCCGAGCATATCAGACAGCGATTTCTCAGTCTCGCGGATCTCAGACTCGAGATCGCTCATCGTGACCGCATACTTGTCCGCAAGAGCGGCGATATCCTTGGAGAAAGAATCCAGCAGCGTTCCGGGAAGAGCCGCGATGCCGTCGAGCACCGGCTGCGTCCATTTCTCATGGAGAAGCGTCCGTACCTGCTCATCCGTAAGGCACTCGATCGTCCGCTTCGTAGCCAGGTGCATTTCCTCCCTCTGATCTTTAATCCTGCTCTTCAGAGACTTCTCCTCTGCGCTGAGCTGCTCGGCCTTTTCAAGTGCAGTAATCAGATCCGGGTTCGTCTCATGGTCCGATTTCAGATTCTTCAGAACACCCTTGATATTCTTGAAAACGAACGCATCATTGGTGTCATTCAGCGCATCCGAGATGGCCTCCTTGTCATCTTCACTCAGCGCATCCAGGATCTCTTCGTAGGAAGACGGAATCTCCGCGAGTCGTTCCTCCTCGTCTGCAAGCGCCCTGACCGCATCCGGCAGACACGCCTTCTGAACCAGCTCGAACGGCAGAATATGCCCCTTCCATCCTTCCTGAACTTCCGCGTCCCTCCCGTTCTTTTTCTTCACGACCATATTCGGATCGACCTGCCGCACCGCCTTCATGCCTTCCGCCTGAATCAGTTCGAGATCGCCCGAGATCGCCGAGAACTGCGTCTCAAAAATCTCATACGCCTGATAAGGATCGAGCAGCGGAATTCCCTCAAACCGGCGGATGATACCGTTCGCCAGCGTCTCCTCGGTCCGGGGAAGGGAGATCGTCTCAGCCCCATCAATCAGCGCCTGATCCATCTCATCTCCCAGATCGGAAAATGCATGCCGCACCTTCTCACGGAACTGAAGCACATCCGGATTATTCCGGATCGCCTCCCTGATATCCTTCGCATGAAGCGCAAGATACCCGTTGCCGCCTGAAAACAACGCTTCCTTAAGCGTCGGAAAGACCTTCCAGAACGCATCAAACCGGCTCAGCTCCTGTTCCGGAATTCCTCCGAACATCGAGGCGTAAAGGTCGTAGCTCTCCGCCTCTTCCGACGAGTCGACATAGCGCGGAATATTCAGGTTATAATCGTTGGCACGGATCTCCTCACGGCTCACAACGCGGGAATATTTCGGCACAGTCCGGCGCTCGCGGACAGTGTCGGCAATCCTTCGGATATCCGACGCGCGGAGGACATTGTTCTTGCCTTCCTTGGCGAAACCTTTCGATGCGTCGATGATCAGCACATCGGTGTTCTCCCTCGCCTTCCGGAGCACCATGATAATCGTCGGGATGCCCGTCCCGTAGAAAATATTCGCTGGAAGACCGATGATGGCGTCGATGTGGTTCTGCTCGATCAGGTTTCTGCGGATCGTCCCTTCTTCGCCGCCGCGGAAGAGAACGCCGTGCGGCAGGACGATGGTCATGATCCCGTCAGGCTGGATATGGTAAAGATCATGGAGCAGAAACGCATAGTCCGCCTTTGATTTCGGCGCCACGCCGTAGCGGGCATACCGCTCGTCGTTCTCCTTGCCGGTCGGATCCCACCGCTGCGAATAGGGAGGATTCGAAACCACCGCATCGACGTATAGTGGCTTATACGTGCCGCTCGGGTCGGAATCATCAAAATACGGCCAGTCCTGCTCCAGTGTGTCGCCGTTCCGGGTCACGATGTTGTCCGGGAGGATCCCGCGCATGACCAGATTCATCCGCGTCAGGTTATACGTGTTGGCCTTCAGCTCCTGCGCGTAATAGCGGATCCGGTTGGCGTCCGGCATGTATTTTGCTGCCGTCTTGCCGATATTGATGAGGAGGCTTCCTGAGCCTGAGCAGGAGTCATAGATCCGGATCTCGCTCCGCCCTTTCAGATGGTTGGCGATGATCTCCGACATCAGCATCGAGACTTCATGCGGTGTATAAAATTCACCCGCCTTCTTTCCCGCATTGGCGGCAAAATTCTTGATCAGATATTCATAGATGAAGCCGAGCACGTCGTAGTCCTGCCGGCCGGTCATCGGGATCTCATTGATCAGTTCGATGAGGTCGCTGGCTGCCTTGGTCTGCGATTTCGTGTTCTCGCCTAGTTTCGAAAGTCCCGTCTCCAGCGTGTTGAAGATGCCCTCAAAAACCCTCCTGTGCGACTCCGAGATCAGACGGTTGAACGAAGAAAGCGCAGTGCGGACATTGTCGATCGAGAAGTCCGCGCCCATGTGAATCCAGGTCGAGAACAGGTCTTTCCACGCGATAAAATACCCGAGGCTCTGCTGCGCGCTCGACTTGCTGGAATACTGGTCATCGGCATCTTCGTTGACATACTCCTTTATGCTGTCCGCGTCGTACCCCCGCGCAAGGAGCCACTGCTCTTCCTTATCCGAAAGATATTTATAGAAAATAAAGCCGAGAATATAGTCCTTGTACTCATTCGCCTCGATCTTTGACCGCATCCGGTTCGCGGACTCCCAGATTTTGGCTGCCAGTTGCTGCTTGTTCATGCTTCAATTCTCCCTTCCCCTGATTTTGTCTATTCTCTCCTCGAAATCCAGATAACAGGTTGCTGTTCATCATATCAGGTCAATTTTCTAATTCTGCCGCGCAAAGATCTCTTCGAGGGTCTGCGGCTCATTACGCCAGGTGCCAGCCCCTCCTCTCTTCACATTTTTCTCAAGGAAACACATACCCCTGATAATTGGCAAATGCTCCCTTGGATGTCATATAGTCCTTTCCACGGTAAAGACAGGTCAGATGAGAGGCTGGTATTCCCGCCAGATTCGAAAAGTGTTCCAGCCCTTTCAGAAATTTTCGGTTCATCGTCTCGGAAAGCTTGATTTCATATGCATGGAGATCAGCTCCGCGTTCTGTCAGAAGATCCACTTCGTTCTGGTTCGTATCACGCCAGAACCAGGCGGCAGTTTCCCTTCCAAGAATAAATTGCTGCTTCAAATATTCCGTGACGATCAGATCTTCAAAGACGGCTCCAGAATGATCGCTTCTTTTCAGCTGCTCTTCTGTCTCGATTCCAAGGAAGTAGCAGAGCAGCCCTGTATCATAGAAATACAGCTTCGGCGATTTGATCAGCCGCTTTGAATAGTTCCGATAATAGGGATGCAGTCTGTAAATGACATAACTCTGCTCCAGGATCGAAAGCCAGGCATTCGCCGTCGGAACAGAAATTCCTGTCTCATTTGCCAGAGCAGCCATGTTCAGCACCTGTCCGACCCGGGCGGCACACAAGCGGACAAAAAGCGAAAACTGCGCACTGTCTGTGATCCGTCTCACGGAACGGACATCCCTTTCGATATACGTCATCACATAGCTGGGGAAGTAATCCGCCGGCTCTATTTTCTTGTCATACAGCCGGGGATATCCTCCGACCAGCATTTGTTTCCAGACTGATTCCGGAAGAAGGCCGGCATCCTTCAGCTCGCCAATAGAAAAAGGAGCCATCTTCAGAACCGCACATCTTCCCGCAAGACTCTGCGAAATGGATTCCATCAGCAGGAAATTGTGCGATCCTGACAGAATATACTGCCCCGTCTCATCCCGCGAATCAATCTTTGTCTGGATATAGGAGAAAAGCTGCGGCACCCGCTGCGCCTCATCAATAATCACATGGTCATCATATTCTGAGAGAAATGCACGCGGGTCCTCCATCGCCAGCTCACGGATATCCGGGTCTTCCAGCGAGACATACTGGTATTCCGGCAGGGCATGTTTCAGAAGCGTCGTCTTTCCGCACTGTCTTGTCCCCGTCACGGTCACGACCGGAAATTGCCGGATGGATTTGCCTATTTCCGCCTGAATCGCTCTGCTGATCATGATGATCTGCCTCCTCCGCCATATTTATGATATAAGCATAGCATATTTTATGATTTTCATAAATTGTATTTTATGAATTTCATAAATTTACAGAGAAGCAAGAACGCACAGGTGCCAGGTACTCCTCCCCTGACTCAGCAGACTAAAGTCAATTTCAAAAAAGCTGTCGCACCGTTCTTAGTGCGACAGCCCTTCTTCCTGCTCTTCTTCCACCTGATACAGATCTCTTGCATTTTCATCCTCAAAATAAGCGGGGCTCTCAAAAAGCAGCAGGCTCTGTGCATCCGGATCGTGCACTTCTACGGCAGCGTACCGAGTCCAGCGGTAATTGCCGTCGTCCCGGCGCACACGGAAGAGGCCCTGCACATAACCGTTCCTTGAGGAAGAAATCGATGACGCCAAGTGGTCGGCATCAATGATATAACCTTTCTCCAGAGCCTGATCGAAGTGGTCCAGAATATAGCGGCGGTTTTCCAGCTTCTCCTCCATCTCTTTCTGAAAAACGGCATAAGAATGCCCCCTCACCAGACATATCACAGCCAACATGAAATCAATTTCAGATTTGATGAGAGTATACCATAAGCTGAACACAAAAACAGCCCCTCCTTTATAGAGGAGAGGCCGAAAAATGCCTTTATTTCGCTTAATTGCTTAATTTAACGAAGCCGATGTCCGCTTACTCGATCACCACGTCCTTTTCTTCCTTCTCCGTCACATAACCGATGACGCGCGCGGCCGGCACGCTGTCCTTAAGTGACCGCTCAAGAGCGGCCGCGTGCGTCTCCGGCACGGCGATCAGAAGCCCGCCGCTCGTCTGAGGATCGTAGAAGATGTCGAGCAGCGCGCGCGGGATCTCTTTTCGGATCGCAAGACCCGGGGAAGCGTACTCCTCGTTCCGGTACGCGCCGGCCGGGATGAATCCCATCTCCGCAAGCGGGTACGCCTCCTCATGGTATGGGACGTCGTCCGCCCGGATATGGAGCGTGCATCCGCTGCCCTGGGCCATCTCGTAACTGTGGCCGAGAAGGGAGAAGCCCGTGACGTCCGTGCAGGCATGCACCGGGTACTGTAGCATGATCTCCGCCGCATAGCGGTTGAGCGTCGTCATCTGATCGTAGATCCGCTTCAGTACATCGTCACTGACAAGATCATCGCCTTTCGCCGCAGATGTCAGGATGCCGATTCCGAGCGGCTTCGTCAGGATCAGCGCGTCGCCGGGCCGCGCGCCGCTGTTCGTCAGCACGCGCGCGGGGTCCACGAATCCGGAGACCGCAAGGCCGTAGATCGGCTCGGGCCCGTGGATCGTGTGCCCGCCGGTGATGATCGCGCCGGCCTCATAGGCCTTGTCGTAGCCGCCGCGCAGGATTTCCTGCACCGTCTCCTTATCCATCTTGTCCGAGACGCACATGATGTTGAGCGCGAGCTTCGGCGTTCCACCCATCGCGTAGACGTCTGAAAGTGCATTTGTCGCGGCGATCTGGCCGTAGAGATACGGATCATCGACGATCGGCGGGAAGAAGTCCGTCGTCTGCACGAGCGCGCGGCTGTCATCGAGGCGGTAGACGCTGGCGTCATCGCTCCTGTCAAAGCCGACGATCAAATTGGGATCGGTGTGCGTCCGGAATCCTTCCAGAAGATGCACCAGCGTCCCCGCGCCGACCTTAGCTCCGCACCCGGCACAGGTGGCGAGTTTCGTCAGTTTCACTTCTGTTTCCATCGCGATTTCTCCTCCTTCTGCTGTTATGGGGCGGGAAGATTATGGACG
Organism: Chordicoccus furentiruminis; assembly: GCF_019355395.1. GTDB lineage: Bacteria > Bacillota > Clostridia > Lachnospirales > Lachnospiraceae > Chordicoccus > Chordicoccus furentiruminis. The sequence goes on along the minus strand of NZ_CP048829.1, from coordinate 2,184,160 downwards.
GATCACGAGAGACGACTTCGAGAGCGTGTCGGCGATATCGTACATATTCGTCACGGTCCCGACCGCCAGCTTCTCCGTCAGCCCGTAGAAGTTGAGACATGTCCCGCAGGTCTTGATCGTCACACCCTGAGATTCAAGGTTCTTCAGGTCCGCGAGCGAATCCGACCCTTCGCAGGTAAGGAACGCGCCGCCGTTGTAGCAGAGGATCGTCGTCGGAAGTTCATCGAGGTTCGTCAGAGCAAAAATATAGGCCTTCATCAGCGACTTGCCGAGCTTCTCGTCCCCGACGCCCATCGTCTGCGAGCAAAGCACGACGGTCGTCCCGTTTCCTTCCTTCCTCGCGGGTTTCTCCGGCTTCTCAGGCGCTTCGGCTGCATTTTCCTGCGCCTTCTCTCCACTCAGCGTCATCACGACGGCGTATTCGTTCTCGGCCTTTTTGCTGTCCGTGACCGCAAGTCCTTTCGACTGCGCCAGCTTCGTCAGGTTCTTCACCGACGTCTCATTGTCCACGAGAACGGTCAGCGTCCCCGCTTCCGTCGCGCCTTCGATGGCCTTCTTCGCGTTGATAACCGGGATCGGGCATGCCTGCCCTCTCATATCCAAAGTCTGATCCATGATGGGATCCCTCCTTTTTCTTTTCTATCCCCAGTGTATCATCTCATTTTGTCAAATGCACCCGTCAATCTTTATGCACCCTGCACAAAACCGATCGCCTTTCCATCCAAAAATTGCGGACGCGCTGCGTCCGGGAAGCAGACGAACCCGGCATTCAGGAATCCATCCGCATAACAAGGGCTGCCGTCCGGATTTCCATCCGGGCGGCAGCCCCCTCTCCTCTCCGTCCAGCGCCGGAGATCACATATGGAACATCTCGATCAGGAACAGCCACGCGAGCCCGTAGTAGGTCACGACACCCACCATATCGGTCACGGTCGTGATGAGCGGTCCGGACGCGACCGCCGGGTCCACGCCGATCTGCTTGAAGAACAGCGGAATCACCGTGCCGACAAGACTCGAGATCAGCATCGCAACGACAAGCGAAATGCCGATGCAGCCCGAGATCGCGAAGGCGCTGGCAACCGCGAGATGCTTGGCCGCCATGATATAGACGCCGATGCCGCCGAAGGCCTGCAGCCCCAGGAAAAGACCGTTGGTGAAGCCGACACGGCATTCCTTCCAGACGAGATGCGCCTTCTCCTTTCCGGTCAGCTTCTCGTCCATCAGGACCCGGATCGTGACCGCCAGAGACTGGGTGCCGACGTTGCCGGACATATCCAGAATCAGTGACTGGAAGATCATCACGACCGTCAACTGCGCCACAACCGCCTCGAAGAGGCTGACCACGCTGGAGACGATCATGCCGAGTCCCAGAAGGAGGATCAGCCAGGGAAGACGCTTCTGCACGCTCTTCTTCAGCGGCTCGTTCAGATCCTCCTCAGCGGACAGACCGCCGAGTTTTGCGTAATCCTCACCCATCTCGTCATCGACGACCTGGGCGACGTCGGAAGCGGTGATCACGCCGAGTATGTGGTTGTCATTGGACAGCACCGGAATGGATTCCTCGGAGTAGTCCTGAATCCGCGACAGACAGTCGTCGATCAGCTCGTCCGCGTAGACGTAAGGATACGCGGTGGCGATCAGATCCTCCAGCTTCTGTCCTTCCCGGGCGATGATCAGATCCTTTAAGTCCAGCTCGCCAAAGTAGACGTCTTTTTCATCCAGCACATAAATCGAGGTGATGTTGTCATTCTCCGCCGCCTGGGCGACGATGGAGTTCATCGCTTCCTTGATCGTCTGATTCGAATGCAGTGTGACGAAATTGGTCGTCATCCGGCTGCCGATCTGGTCCTCGCTGTAGGTCGCCAGCATATGAAGGGAATTCCGGGCGTCTTCGCTCATCAGCTCGATCCACGCCTGCTTCTGCTGGCCCTGACAGGTCTTGAGGATGTCGACCGCCGTATCCGGCTCCATTGCCTCCAGCGTCTGCGCCGCCTTCTTCGGATCGAGCTCGGAAAGGTACGTCACCGCGTCGTCCGTATGCTCAAAGACACCGGCGAGATCGTCGTCGCTCAGCAGCCGGTAGAGCATCTGCCGTTCGCGGGCGCTGAGCTCCGGCAGGACCTCCGCGATGTCGTTCGCATGGTAGTCGCTCAGCTCGTCGCGGATGACCTTCGGCGATTTCCGGCTTCTGAGAATTCCGAGGATTTCATTCTCGTAATGGTTTGCATTATGCTCTTCCGCACTCAAGCTGTCCCTCCTTCCTCTGACCCTTCGCACAGGTCCGGGACCTCTCTCAAAACCTTCTCACAACGGCCTAACTATAACACCTTTGTCTGTCGTTCTTCAAGATTGCGCGGGATTCCGCGGACAGTTCCGGCGTGTTGACCGCTGCTGTCGGGAAATCGGACTCCGGTTCCGTGAATATGCCGGATAGCGCGTTCGCTCCGAAGCGCCGTACGGGCATCCTTCTCCGTTCTCCGGCTTCGCCGGAATCCCGGACCGGCCGGCCCGGTTCACCCCTCCTCCGCCAGCGTCCGCACCGCCCGGACCGCCGCGTCCGCCTCGTCTCCGGTGTTGGTAAAGGAGAAGCTGAAGCGGACCGCGCCCTGTCTCACCGTCCCCAGCGCCTCATGCATCCGCGGCGCGCAGTGCGCGCCGGGCCGCGTGCAGATACCGAACCTTGAGGCGAGCTCATCCGCCACCTCGCCGGAATCGTAGTTCCCGATGTTCATCGCGACGGTGGGGCAGCGCTCGTCCGAAGCGAAGTCTCCGTAGATCCGGACACCCGGCACACCGCGGATGCCGTCATAAAACCGCCGCATCAGCTGCAGCTCCTTCCGCCGGAGCGCATCCATCCCGTTCTCCAGGATGAACCGGACGCCGGCGGCGAGCCCCGCGATGCCGTGGCCGTTCAGCGTGCCGGCCTCCAGCGCCGTCGGCATCTCCTCCGGATGATGCCGGAGAAAGCTCTGCACGCCGCTGCCTCCCGTTTTGAGCGGACGGACGGAAAGGCCCGGCCGGACATAAAGGCCGCCCGTACCCTGCGGTCCCAGAAGGCCCTTGTGACCGGAGAAGCAGAGCACGTCGATCTGCATCGCCTGTACGTCGATCGGAAAAATCCCCGCCGTCTGGGCTGCGTCCACGATGAAGAGCAGACCTCTCTCATGCGCCATCCGGCCCACGCGTGTGAGATCGACGAGATTGCCGGTGAGATTCGACGCGTGAGTGCAGACGACCGCCTTCGTTTCCGGCCGGATCAGCCCGGGAATCGCGTCCAGATCCGGCACGCCTTTCTCCCTTTCCCCCTTAAGACCGATAAAGGAAAGATGCACTCCCTGATCCTCCATCGAATAAAGAGGACGCAGCACGGAATTGTGCTCCAGCACGGTGGTGATCACGTGATCGCCGGGATTCAGAAGGCCCCTGATCGCGGTATTCAGGCTCTCCGTCGCGTTCGATGTGAAGGCAATCCGCGACGGGTCTTCCGCATGGAAGAGCTCCGCCAGCAGACACCGGCCGCTGTAGATCGTCCGGGATGCCGCAAGAGAAGCGCCGCAGGCGCCGCGGCCTGCATTTCCAAGCTCGCCGAAAGACTCCGTCACCGCCCGGACGACGGATTCCGGCTTTCCCAGCGTCGTGGCCGCGCTGTCAAAATAAATCATGATTCCTCTCCTTTCAGACCATGCAGGTGAAGACGCCTTCGCTCTTCAGATTCCGCGCCTTCATCACTGCGTCGACGGCGTCCCAGCCGTCCGGATCGACGCACCACGCAAGCCCGCAGCCCGCCGAAATCTCGCCCGGCACCGGAATCACCCGCCCCGGTGCATCCGCCGCCCGGCAGGCCTCCTCCATCGCCATCGCCTCCGTCGTCGTATGGAACGTCACGACCAGACGAAGCTCCTTCTTTCTCATATATGCCTCCCGCATCACAAAAAGCCGTACAACAAAAAAATCTCAAAAACCCCGTTTCAAGGATTTTTGAGACCGTGACAAATACCGGTGGTCGGGCTCGAACCGACATGGAGCTGCCTCCGAGGGATTTTAAGTCCCTTGCGTCTGCCAATTCCGCCACACCGGCTTATTGGCTGGCTGAATAAAATACACTGATGAAAAACGACCCAGATGGGGCTCGAACCCATGACCTCCGCCGTGACAGGGCGGCGCGATAACCAGCTTCGCCACTGGGCCAGACAATATGATGCTGCATGAATCCCGCGCTCATCCTTCAGGCGGAGTCACACGGAAATGGATCTTCGGGGACTCGAACCCAGGACCGATCGGTTATGAGCCGACTGCTCTGACCAACTGAGCTAAAGATCCATGGATCAAACGGCCGCTCCGCGCCGGTCTCCCGGCGTCTTTACAGCAGTCAGTGACCCCTAGCAGGTTCGAACTGCTGTTACCGCCGTGAAAGGGCGATGTCTTAACCGCTTGACCAAGGGGCCGTCGGACCTCCGGTTTTCCTCAGGAAAACGAGTCCTTCTCCATCCGTACCCGGATGACCGGGCTTTTCCGGACGGCAACCTCCCCGAGTAGGTCTCGAACCTACAACCCTTCGGTTAACAGCCGAATGCTCTACCATTGAGCTATCGAGGAAAAGTGGGCTTAAGTGGACTCGAACCACCGACCTCACGCTTATCAGGCGTGCGCTCTAACCAGCTGAGCTATAAGCCCCCGCGCTTTCAGCACGCTCCTAATCATAGCAGAGAGGCCGGTAAGTTGCAAGAACCTTTTTTACCCGATTTCAGTTTTCTCCGCCGCAGCGGCTGATGAAATGGCGCATCATCACGCCTCCGTCCGGCGTCATGATGGACTCGGGGTGGAACTGAAGACCGTACACCGGTTTCGTCCGGTGCTCGACGGCCATAATGTCACCGTCGTCCGCCCGTGCCGTGATCCGGAGGCAGTCCGGCATTGTGCTCTCCACCGCGGCCAGCGAGTGATAGCGGGCCGCCGGGATGTGGTCCGGAAGGCCCCGGAACAAAAGGCTGTCCGTATCCACCGCGACGTCGCTCTGCTTCCCGTGCATCAGGTGCTTCGCGTAGGAAACCTTCGCACCGTACGCCACGCAGATTGCCTGATGGCCGAGGCAGACGCCGAGAATCGGAATCCGCCCGCCGAGCTGCTTCACCACGTCGACGCAGACGCCCGCGTCCTCCGGACGTCCCGGTCCCGGGGAAAGGATCAGGCCGTCGGGCTGCATGTCCCCGATCTCCTTTACCGTGAACGCGTCGTTCCGGATCACCCGGATATCCGGCGTGACGGATCCGACGAGCTGATACAGATTGTAGGAAAAGCTGTCATAGTTGTCGATCAGGAGAATCATGCTCACTCCACCTCCCCGGCTATTTCCAGCGCGCGGACGACGGCCGCCGCCTTGTTGAGGCATTCCTGATACTCGCTGGCCGGCACGGAATCCGCGACGATGCCGGCGCCGCTGCGGACGAAGACCCTGCCGTTCTTCTTGTAAGCGATCCGGATCGCGATGCAGGTATCCATATTGCCTGTGAAGTCGAGATAGCCGATCGCCCCGCCGTAGATGCCCCGCTTGTTGTCCTCCAGATCGTTGATCAGCTGGCAGGCGCGGATCTTCGGCGCGCCGGACAGCGTCCCGGCCGGCAGGATGGAGTCGATGGCGTCCAGCGCGTCCTTCCCCTCCGACAGCTCGCCCCGGACCGTGGAACCGATATGCATCACATGGGAATAGCGCTGAATGCAGTGGTAGCGCTCCACCTTCACGCTGCCGAAGCGGCTGACCTTGCCGATGTCGTTCCGGCCGAGATCCACCAGCATGTTGTGCTCGGCGAGTTCCTTCGGATCCGCCAGCAGCTCGCGCTCATTGGCCTCGTCCTCCTCCGGCGTCTTTCCGCGGGGCCGGGTACCGGCGAGCGGGAACGTATGGAGCACGCCGTCCTCAAGTTTCACCAGTGTCTCCGGCGACGCGCCGGCGACTTCCATTGAGGCGCCCGAGAAATAGAACATGTACGGGGAAGGATTCAGCGTCCGGAGAACCCGGTAGGTGTTGAGAAGGCTTCCTTCAAAGTCCGCTTCCAGCCGGTTCGACAGGACGATCTGGAAAATATCTCCCTCGAAGATATGGCGCTTCGCCTTCTCGACCATCGCGCAGTACGCATCCTTCGTGAAATAGGGACGGAAGGGACTCTTCAGTTTTCCGCCGGTCTCCCGCTTCGGCTCGCCGCGGAAGATCAGTTCCTTCATCTCCCCGATCTTACGGGAAGCGCGGCCGTACTCCTCCTCCAGATCTCCCGTGAGCGAAATGTTGACGATCAGGATGATCTTCTGCGCGAAATGGTCAAAGGCGATCACATTGTCGAACAGCATCAGGTCGAGATCCCTGAAGCCTTCCGTGTCCTTCGCGTCGAGGCGGAGGCACGGCTCCGGATATTTCAGATAGTCATAGGAAAAATAGCCTACCAGTCCGCCGGTGAAGGAGGGAAGCCCTTCGACGCGCGGACTCCGCCGCGAGGCGAGGATCCGGCGGAGGGAGTCCTCCGGCCGCTTCGTCTCCGTCTCCCTGCCGTCAATCCGCATCACGCCGTCGCTGCAGGTGATTTCCATGCGCGGATCATAGCCGAGGAAAGTGTAGCGTCCCCAGTTCTCCTTGTCCTCCGCACTGTCCAGGATGAAGACATGGTCTGA